>JAADGB010000089.1 GCA_013152575.1 Thermoproteota archaeon
CACGACCCGTAACTGATATTGGTTTGACACCCTCAGCCTCCAATACCCTCGCTGCCTCGCCTGCTGATGGTGTTACTATAACGACTATCCCACCGACACCTGCGATCGCTCCTAGTTCTTGGAGTGTTCCCTCGAACACCTTCTTTCCCTTAGTTATTATGACAACTCTGTCTACAACGTCCTGGAGCTCCTTCAGTATGTGGCTGCTAACAAGTACTCCGACGCCGCTTCTAGCCCATTCAAGTATCTTGTTGCGGACGTGCACGACCCATTCAGGATCCAAGCCCGAGATTGGCTCATCTAGTATCATGTACTTCTTGTCAACCAGTAGCGACTGTGCAAGAAGGATCCTCTTGCGCTGCCCTTTACTGGTCATCTTCAACTTCCTATTACAGAGATCATCCACACCAAATTCCTCTAACGCTTGGCGAGCTCTTCTTCGGGCCTCTATCTGCGATAATCCTTCTAATAATCCAAGGTTCTCGAGAAAACTACATACCGTCGCCCACTCTGGTGTTTGAGGTATTTCAGGCACATAGCCGAGGATCCTCTTTATCCTTGGATCTGTAAACGGGTTTATGTTATCTATTAGAATCTTTCCTGAATCGGGGACTACGAGGCCCACAATGGTTTTCAGAGTAGTAGTCTTGCCAGCACCGTTGGGCCCGATTAGGCCTAGCACTTCTCCTTGATTAAGCTCTAGACTGATATTCTTGACGGCAGTTATATATCCGTATCTTTTTGTCAAGTTTTCAACTTCTATCAATTATGAGACGCCTCCGCGGAATAATGAGTACTGATTTGCTAGATAAAGATTGGCTCTTAATATGCAATGCTCTTAATTCCCAGTGAACATGGTATATAGTGTGGACTCGAGTAGGTGAAGATATTGCCGAATAGAGTGATGCAACTAGGGATTATTATCGTCGGGATATTACTGGTTATTGCACCAATCATATACTTGTACTATAGCCAGACAACGACGTCTTTTACAGTAGCCAATTCAACATGGACACTAGATGGAGCCGCAGGAATATCATACTTGTTTAAATCGCCGGAGGGCGCTAGACTAGCACTTGCTACTAAAAGTGTGGATAGTAATGTAACCTACGTCGTTATAGTAAAGTCTGCTAAGGGAACCCTCCTACTCCAGGAAAAAGTTAATGGACAGGGCCAATGGAAGATAGTGCTAGGCAACGAGAAATACTATGAAATAAACATAATCAACCCATTAAACACTACATTGAATGGAGGAATAGTAGCTAAACTTGAAATCGACACACCCCTCGCTGCGAGTCCGTCTGCAAACGCCTACCTAGTAATCTCAATTATAGGCGCCCTAATTGTCGGATGGGGAGTAGGGAGAGCTATGGCATAACTTCTCCAGCAAACAAATACTAGACCAGGGATTATCGGTTATCGAAATATACTCGTATAGCCACTAGTAGTCATGGATACCCGTTATAGGCGGGGTGCATTGGATGGGAGACAACGGCGTAGAGATTATCTATACAGAGAAGGCTCCTAGACCCGTCGGTCCATACAGCCAGGCGATTAAGGCCGGATGCTTCCTATTCATCGCTGGCCAGATTCCGCTGGATCCAGAGAGCGGAGAACTCGTAAAAGACGACTTCGAAAAGGCGTCGCGAAGAGCAATAGAGAATCTAAAAGCAATCGTTGAAGCTGCTGGAGGCACGCTGGACAATATTGTCAAGGTCACGGTATACATTAGGGATATTAGCAGGTTCGGCGAATTCAACAAGATATACGCTGAATACTTCAAGCATACAAAGCCTGCACGCGCTGTGATAGAAGTCTCAAACCTACCGCTCAATGCTGAGGTGGAAATCGAGGCAATAGCTTACCTATGCTAGAGGGACAGGAATTGGTAAACGGTACTGAATTAGCCTTAGAGGTAGCTAGGAGAAGCCGTGAGGCTAGAGAAATCATCTCCAGCTACATACATAAGACTCCTCTAGAAGAGTCAGCGACCTTCTCCAAGATGAGTAACTCGAGGGTTTACCTGAAGTATGAAAACCTCCAGAAGACTGGCGCCTTCAAGGTGCGTGGTGCACTATACAAGGTGTACAAGATCAAGGATGAATACCGGGGAGTCGTCGCAGCCAGCGCGGGAAATCATGCTCAGGGTGTCGCATATGCTGGTAAGATCTTTGGATTGAAGACCGTCATAGTAATGCCCGAGTCTGCGAGTATCTCAAAGATTGAGGCCACCAAGAGTTACGGGGCCGAGGTAGTTTTAGCTGGGAGGGTTTATGACGAGACTCTGCAAGTCGCGAAGAAGATAGCGGAGGAGAGAGGTTATGCCCTCATACATGCTTTCGACGACCTAGACGTGATGGCTGGTCAAGGCACTATAGCTTACGAGCTACTGGAGCAACTAGACTCTTTCGACGTTGTAGTCGCTCCCATTGGCGGTGGAGGGTTAATATCGGGTCTTGCATCAGTCCTCCACGCTGAGGCGCCAGAGGTTAAAGTCTACGGAGTGGAACCAGCAGCTGCACCGAAAACCCTCAAGTCGCTTGAAGAGGGCCAGCCAGTATTCATTGAGCCGAGGCCTACAATAGCCGATGGATTAGTTGTGAAGAAGATAGGGAGTTTGACGTTCGAGATCATCAAGACCCTGGTCTCGGGGGTAGTACTAGTTGAGGAGGATGAGCTCGCCCACTCGATATACCTCTTACTGGAGAGGGGTAAGGTGCTGGCTGAAGGGGCAGGCGCCGCTTCACTCGCGGCAATGATACATGGAAAACTGCCTATAGCGGGAAAGACCAGTATCGGGATTATTAGTGGTGGTAACATAGATCTCACGCACATCTATAGGATCATCTTGAGGGGTCTCTCCAAGGCAGGCAGACTGGCTAAGATCTCAGGATATGTGCCCGACGCTCCTGGACAGCTCAAGACAATTCTGGAGGTAATAGCTAGTCATAGGGGGAACGTGATAGGCATATTCCATGATAGGACTAGCCAGGCGCTACCAGCATGGAACGCTCTGGTCTCGATAACATTCGAGGTACCAGGTAGGGAGACGATTTCGAGGATATTGAGTGAGCTTAAAGAGAGGGGTTATGAGTTCTGGCTTAGCGACTAGCGCCTGAGGCTCGATCTTACCTCTTTTTCTATGCCCATCCTACCCTTGCTGAACAATCTCCTATCCATTATCTTTACTTCGTCTCTTATTATTGGTTCGAATCCCATCTTTCCTATAATGTCCTTCTCAATGTCAACGCCTGGTGCTACTTCGATTAACTCGAGTCCTTCGCGTGTTAGCTTGAATACTGCCCTCTCCGTTATGTAGAGGTGCTCGCGGTTCTCCTCGATGGCTTTACATGGACAGTAGAGGATCTTGTATAGGTTGTCTACGAATTTCTGTATGTTGCCATCCTGTACGATTCGTAGTCCCTCTTCTGTGACCTCTATTTTTTGTTTTCCAGCCGTGAAATGGCCGGCGAAGTATATTCTCGGGGCACCCATGCTTATGCAGGGGAATCCTCCTGGTCCAGTGAGCCGGCCTGGCAGTATGCTAGCGTTAACGTTGCCCTTCTTGTCTACCTGTAGGAAGCCTAGGCTAGCTGCATCGATGATACCGCCCTCGTAGAATACGAACTGCTCGCTCAATGGGATTATTGCTCTCGGGCTTATCGCAACGCCGAAGTCTGGGCCGTGGAGTGGTATGCCTCCCCAGGGACCCGACTCCACGGTTGGTATGACTAGATCGCTTAGGTTCTCTTCGGCCGCAATTTTACTGACCAGGCTCGGTATCCCAACGCCGAGGTTGATGACAATGTATGATCCCTTCTCCTGTACGATTTTGAGCATTTCGAGGAGGACTCTTCTAGCGATTACTTTTCTAGTTGTGAGCGGTTCTGGCTTCATATCTAGATACTCCATGGGCACACTAACTTGCCCGCTAATCCTTGGATCGTAGGGTATCGTTGCACTTTGCCAATGCTTGTCTGGGGGAGCTTTGACTATGTAGTCTACGAGGGGTCCCGGTACAACCACCTTTTTCGGCTCTATTGTACCACTTCTCACCGGGTATAGGATTTGCGCGATCACCAGGCCCCTTCTACCCTTTGTCTTCGCTGACTGCGCTATTTGGAGAATGGGGCCAATGATCCCCTCCTCATCTAGGCTAATATTTCCTTGCTCATCAGCTCTGCTTCCCCTGATTATTGCAACGTCCGGTAGAGGCGCCTTGTACATTAGGAATTCACTATCATCTACTACTACGACCTCTGTCCGCGCAGTCCTCCTCTCCTTCGCGAGATCATTGAGAGCCCCGCCGTCGAATCTGGGGTCTATGAATGTTCCTATACCAACCTTTGATATCGTTCCTGGCTTTCCTGAGGCTACGTCTCTGAACCAGCTCGCGAGAACACATATTGGCCATGTATATGCTTCGAACAGGTTCTTTTGAGCCATTAGTTGGAGCCATTTACTCCAGCCATAGTATGCGACCAGCATACCTCTGATGAACTCCTGGGACTCTCCTTCATCCTTGTACAGGCGCTCTGCAACCCAGTCAAGGCCTCTGCCCGGGGTTCCTGGGAAGGTATCGGATATTATGAAGAGGTTCTTCGGGTGACCTGTTGTCCTATAGAGCTGGTAGAGGCCTTGTATCAAGTATTCGGGTGTTAGTGGCATATTGAATCCTGATATTGCGACTACGCTGTTGTCCTTGATGTGGCCTAACGCGTACCATGCTTCTACGAATTTCGAAACTGCTCTTGGAAGCATCAATTTCCTATCACCGCCGAGCCCAGTAATAGTGTGACTTATCAAGTTAATTAGTACTATATAGTAGTGGCTGCCGCCGATGAAGGATGCCCGGTCTCCCTATCCGAGCAAGGATAGAGTGCGGACCGGGGCCTCTATGCTGAGGCGGCTCATAGGCGTATCTAATATTACTCTCTAGCACGCGACATTGTAGTTGGTGAAGGGATTGTCTCTCTCCAGGATTGGTTCTATAGTGGTTCCCTCGATTACACCATATGACGATGACCTGATGATCAATGTCAAGGAAATGGAAGAGCTAGCAGCTAGATTTGCTAGGGAAGGAATCACCGTATTCGTTTCCGGGACTACTGGCGAAATGACACTCCTCCTACCAGAGGAGAAGAAAAAGCTGGTACAAGCAGCCAAGAAGGGAGCCGCTGGTAGAGTTCCTGTTTTAGTTGGCAGTGGATGGCCTAATCCGTACCTAGTGTTGGAGGAGGCCCGGTCTCTCGAGGAGGCTGGCGCTGATATTGTGGTTGTTCCCCCGCCATACTATTACCCGATTCCACAGTACTCTATAGTTGGCTTCTATCAGTGGTTATCGAGGAGGTTGAGGATTCCGTTACTGCTCTACACTATACCCAGCCATACAGGTGTCGAGGTTAGCGTTGACACTATACTATCACTGTCACGTGAAGAGAACATTATCGGTGTAAAAGCAACAGTCCCGGATATACAGTTCCAAAGCAAGCTAATTCGAGAAGTCAAGAAACACAACCCCGAATTCCTCGTTTATTCGGGACTAGATAGCCTACTGTTATTCAACCTCTCATCAGGTGGAGACGGCGGAGTGGTTGCAGGATGCAACCTTACCCCGAAGTTGCACGCCGAGTTACTCGAGGAATGGAGGTCAGGCAATGTTAAGCGTGTTGAGAAGCTAAACCAGCTCATACAGAGAATAGCCTGGGTACTCGAACCTGCTAGGACCATCCAGGGAGGAATAAAGACGATATTAGCACATGAGGGGATAATAGGTAATGACTTAGTGAGACCACCGCTTCCTTTGGAAGACGATGTCTCCCGTAAACAAGTTGTTGAGAGGTGGCAAGAGAGTGGCTTACGCGACTATCTCTAACATGCACGAGTCGCCTGGTGATCCAGCGCAATGACCAATGTTAGGGTGGCTGGAATTGACGTAGGGACGAGCAAGATCAAGCTAGAGGTTTATGACGGCGACGTAGTGTTGAAGAAGATAGTAGTCAATAACGACTTCATTATTGAGGGAAATAGAGTTGAACAAAACCCTCTCGAACTCCTCGCAAAGGTAAAACAGTTGATTGAGAAGGCTAAAGGATATGGAGCGAAGTGCTTTGGCTTCGCGACATATCGAGGCAGTATATTGGTGTGGGAAAACAAGTCGAAGCCAGTCTCAAACATCATAACATGGATGGACCGAAGAAGCCTAGAGGAGTATGATAAGCTTCCACTCAAGGCGAGAATACTCTCAAAGCTACCTGTAATAGGGGCAACGCTGTCCCCAGAGTCTCCGATGGTTAAGCTGAAAATACTCTTACTTGAGAAACCAGAGATTCTCAAAGGCATATCCTCCGGTACAATGCATGCCTGGAATATTGACGGCTACCTCATTGAGAGCCTTACTAACAAATTCATGAGTGATCCCTCAAACATGGGCCTTATGGGCGTCATCAACCCCAAGGACTTGAAGCCCATGTGGATAACTACGAGACTCCTAGATCTACCCAAAATACCGATACCAGAACCACTCTATCACAATCAAACAATTGTAACGGGAGACATCAATATAGGACCCTTCATGGGAGATCAGCAGGCCGCAAACCACGGTCTTGACTGCTTAACGGCAGGCTGCGTCAGGGTGAGTATGGGGAGTGGGTTATTCGCCTCAATAGTAGTTGGGGGCAAGATAAAACTTCCTACGAGTAAAGGAATCGTTCCTCTAATCCTCTACAAGGAGGAAAACAGGGGCCTATACGGGCTTGAGAGCTATATAACAGGTCTCGGGAAAGCCGTTGAATGGTTCGTTGAAAACCTCCTACAAGGGAACTACTCCCTACTCGATGAAGCCTCGGTGCTGGAAGGTGAACCACCCCTAATACTGCCATTCTTCTGGGGTCTCCGGTATCCTAGAATCCGTAAAGGAATCGCTGGTGTTGTAGGTATAGAGCCTGGATACACTATTAAAGACATAGCAAAGGGTGTTGCCCACGCGATAGCAGCATCAATAGCCTACCTCCTAGAGAATTTGGGAAGTGCTGGTCCAAAACCTGGTAGGATAGTGTTAACAGGGGGTTTAACCAGGCTCGACAACTTGACAAGACTTGTGGCATCGTATCTAGGAAGGGAAGTTGAGCGTAGTGTTGAGCCAGACGCGCCTGGCCGTGGTGTGGCAAGACTAGCGGCAAAGGCGTGTGGACTCGACGAGCCCAGCCCGATACCCACGGAGACCGTTGAGCCCTTGGAGAACGTTGACCTTATCGAGCCTAGAGAGATCTTCGAACTGGCAAAGGAGATGAGCTAGGCCCCCTTCATCTTCATCTTCAGCATATCATAGAATACCTGGGATAGCTTCACGCTATAATCCCGCTCCTGCTTAGAGAGGTCCAGGGCCTCCACTATTTCACTAGTCCATGTCAGAGGCAGTAAGGCTTCTGGCCTCGTTGGTCTACCCTTCCTTCCAAGTACTACGTAAACAAGCTTGCTCACAGCTCTACCGAGAGATCCCCTCGCCTCAGCAATAACCGGGAAGACGCCTTCAATCCCCACCCCGTATCTTTCCAATGACGCTATTACATCGGCAACAACCGCTATGCCTTCACTGCTCGGACTCGATATGAATAGTAACACTACTGCATCATCTTTAGACTTAGAGAGTGCCCTGCGTAACGCGATTATCACACCCTTCTCGTACTCTCTCAAGTCCTTCGTATCTATCTCGTCCCAGCCTAGGTCAATCCTGCCTCCAGAGAGGTGTACTGCGTGGGCATAGAAAAGGCTGAGATCCTTGTAGGTTTGAAGGCCTGGATAAGGCGGATCCGTCGCTATAATGTCGTAGTCTCTGCCTGGTATATCAACGCGTGAATCACCCTGTATGAATGATGGAGGAACGATACATTCACTGGTACCACATATTTCTGAATACGAGTTTACTACTGAGAGGAGGGTCCCTCGACCTATAGGCCTCACTCCAGGCTGTAGATCATCGGGCATATTCATGTGAGAGAAGGGGTTCAACTCCACTGGATTCTTAGGTAACCAGTAGCTTTTTACAACCATTCCTGGATTTACTTTTGCCAGTGGTTGATAGTATATCGCCAGGAGACTAGTACTAGGTGATGCTGTTGCCACTGATAGGCTCGCTTCTAGCTCACAGTTTGAAGCCTGTCTAAGGAACTCCAAGTATGAGACGTTTTGGCGCCACGTGTATAGTTTATCACTCCTTTTCCTCCCGTGTCTGTATAATCTTCTAGTCTCCTCCATTAGGGGTATTGGCACCCCACCTACTGTCTCGTTGATCCTTTGCGTGATCCTGCCCGTTTCCGTGAGGAATCTTCTCCACTTTAGACTCTCGCTATTCCGGCTTAGGAGCGATATCCATCTTCTACCATTGTTTTTATTGTATACCTCCAGCGCGTAAGCCACGTATCCCTCTGCCTCTAGGGGTAGGCCATCGGGTAATTCAATCCTTGAAGATCTGTCCTCAAGGTCCCTGGGATCTATCCACTTGAACCTACCATCCTTATCGAGTACTAGGATTTCCTTGGGGCCCTTCTTTCCACGCCTACTAGATATCCATTGAGGCGCTGTGCAGGGAGGACAACGTGCTAAGAGCACATGTACTATACACCAGTCATTATTACACCATAAGCCTCGAATCCTTTGCCACGTCCTATTCAACGCTCTCCATAGACATTCTTCCTTAACTCTACATGCTCCAGTGCAGAGATCAGAGGCGCTCCGCGCGAGAGCTACAGCGTAGGGATTCACGTCTTGACCAACAGCTTCTAGCCCTAGCTTTGAGGCTTCTATTGGGATAACGCCGGACCCGGAGAATGGATCTATGAGCTTCTTACCCGTACCTAGTAATCTCACTTCTCTTACAGCGTGCTCATCGAATTCAGCTACTCTAAGAGCTAGCTCAGGGTATGCTCCCATAGCAATTGTTAGAAAGGCTCTGACTAATGGTGCGGGTCTTCTACCCCACCATCGGAAGACCGTGGGTCTTCGGTTTGATTCCATCTTTATCGATAGCCTGCTTAGCTGTATCAGGAAGTCGGTGGTGATTTCCCGTTTTATCCTTCCTCCCCAATGTGTAGTTCTCGTGTTATTGGATTATAGGAGGGTTAGCGTGTGTTAATTATATACCATTAACATTAATTGATTCCTTGGTGCACAGTGGTGAAGTGCCTAGAGAAAGGCTTAGTTGTTTGGCTCACCGGCCTACCCGGTAGTGGGAAAACTACGATTGCTAAGGGAGTTATGGAGAAACTAGTTGAGGAAGGCTACAGGGTTGAGTTAATTGATGGAGACTGGGCTAGGAAGACTGTGAGCGTCGGCGCTGGCTTCACGAGAGAGGAGAGATTAAACCACTTGAGGAGGATTGCATGGATAACTAGGCTACTAGCTAGAAACGGTGTAATTGTCCTAGCGAGCTTCGTATCACCCTACAGGGAAGCAAGGAAAATGGTAGAGGAAATCGTGTCTGAAGAAGTAAGATTCCTAGAAGTCTATGTGAAAGCGAGCATAGAGGAGGTAATAAGGAGGGATCCCAAGGGATTGTACAAGAAAGCGTTGGCTGGGGAAATAAAGCACATGACTGGCATCGACGATCCATACGAGCCACCCGAGAATCCCTGGCTCGTTCTCGACACAGAGAATCAGTCGGCTAGCGAAAACATTGAAATTTTATACCAACGTCTTAAAGAAGAGTTAACTGAAATAAGGTTACTGTGTGAGGGGTAAGGACAATGAGCGAGAAGGTTAAGGTTGAGATCAGCAAGGAGGTCTACGAGAAAGCGGTTAAACTGGCGGAGGAGGCTGGATTCCCGAGTGTTGAGGCGCTGATTGAGTTCCTGATCGAAGAGGCATCTGAGTCTACTGAGGGAGAGGAGATCTCTAAGGAAGACGAGGAGAAGATAAAGGAGAGGTTGAGGGATCTCGGCTACATATAGTCCTGGGTTAATTACATTTAATTAACCCTCGTTTTTACCTACACAAGTACTTGGTGAAGCTTATTGGTAGAGAAGGAGAAGACTAGATACACTACTGTATCCATACCCGTAACACTCTACAATAAGATCAAGAAAATCATCGAAGGGACCGGATTCACCAGCGTTTCCCAATTCGTAGTCTACGTTCTAAGGGAAATCATAGCCGAACATGAAAGCGCGCAGCACGAGGAACCATTCAGCGACGAGGACAGGGAGAAGATAATTGAGAAGCTCAAGAAGCTCGGTTACATTTAGGGAGGTGATGGAACATGGTGAATAGACCGCATGGAGGAAGGCTAGTTAACCGCGTAGTCAAAGGAAGAAGGAAGGAGGCTCTACTCGAGGAGGCATTGGAGATACCAAGAATAAACATATCATATGAACGAGTCATCGACCTCCTCGATATTGCTCATGGAGCATTCAGTCCACTTGAAGGATTCCTAGTCCAAGAGGATTACCTACACGTCCTCCACGACATGAGGTTACACGACGACACTCCCTGGACAATACCGATCATACTCGACGTCAATCCGGACGAGATAGTTGGACTGAAAGAAGGCGATGATATAGCATTATTCTACGATGACAAGCCCATTGCCCTCATGAAGATAGAAGAAGTATATGGGTGGGACAAGAAAATACATTCACAACTGGTCTATAGGACTACAGACGTCAATCACCCAGGCGTCGCGAAAACTATGGAGAGGAAAGAGCTCCTCATAGGTGGGAGAATCGATCTCCTCAACGAGCCGCCGAACAAGTTCTCAGATATCGTATTATGGCCAATAGAAACTCGGGTCCTCTTCAGAGAGAAGGGCTGGAGAACAATAGCAGCGTTCCAGACAAGAAACGTTCCCCACAGAGGCCATGAATATGTGCAGAAAGCCGCACTAACCTTCACAGACGGACTACTAATACACCCACTACTAGGTTGGAAGAAGAAAGGAGACTACAAGGACGAAGTAATCATTAGAGCATACAAGGCCCTGATAGAACACTACTATCCAAAGAATGTAGTCGTCCTCACCGGGCTAATGATGAACATGCACTACGCTGGGCCCAGAGAAGCGATACACCATGCCATAGTACGAAAGAACTTCGGAGCAACCCACTTCATAGTAGGAAGAGACCATGCAGGAGTAGGAAACTACTATGGACCATACGAGGCATGGGAACTTTTCAACGAGTTCCCCGACCTAGGAATAACACCACTCTTCATCCGCGAAGCCTTCTATTGCAGGAAATGTGGAGGCATGGTTACTGAGAAGACCTGTCCACACACCGACCAGGACAGGTTAAAGATAAGTGGAACACGCATAAGGGCAATGCTGAGGAAAGGCGAGATCCCACCGGAACATATGATGAGGCCTGAAGTTGCCAAGGTTATAATAGAGTTTGAGAACCCATTTGTCGAATAGACTTGCTCAGTAGCAATACGGGAGTTAGAAATGGCGTTAAGAACTTGGTCCGCAGGAGCAATACTCTTTCTATTACTAGTCATCGCGATACAATCTACTCCAACCTTCTCAGAGGCTCAGACGCTGCAGTCAACAAGCCAGCTACCAGCTCTACCAATAGTCAATGAGACTAAGATACTGACAATCCCTTTACCAGGAATTCCTTCCCCAGACGCGAGCGTCAGGATAATCGTTGGAGGACCGCCTGGATACACTATCGCTGTAGATGAGAACTTCAACGGTAAGATTGACAGCGGGGAGAAATCGGTACAAGCTTCTCTTCAGGGAGATCTTGCATATTCCATCGTAATCCCTCTTAACGCTAGTACCAGTGCTACATTGCTACAACTGGTTTCACAGAGCGGTCGAATAAACGCTCTCATCACTATAAAGTACGGCCAACACTACGCTGCCTATAGTGCTCCCATACCAGGCCAAGTACTAATCTCGCCCCCCGTCACTGGTAAACTGGTTATCGCGCCATACAATGGAAAAGTGGTTAATGTAGCGGTTGCTGGAGAACACTATATCGTGAAGCCGGGCGAAGTACTTGAGCTATGCAAACCCTCAAATGTAACCGTTGTTGCAGCGAACGGTAGCATCGTCGGCGTACTATACAGTTTTGACCAGGAATCATGGTGGGCAACCGAGTTAATGCCCCTGAATATGACTTCTAACCCGATAGTAGGCTTCTCGACCATGCATGCGAGTGTATTAGGAGTTAATGGTACAGTATACGGAATCATCGTCGGTGGCAGTGGCAATTATTCTGTATATAAGTTGGATAAACTAGCAACCACCAGGCCTGTTAAGGGGAAGGGAGTAGTCTTCTACGCAGTCTACTCTGCAAATCGTCTGGTAGGGATTGCTCCCGATTACCCGGGAGTAGCCTCGAGATACAAGTCTGGAGGAGCCGTGGTACTAGGGGGCAAGGGGTTCCTCGATGACAACTACCTTATCATATCTACACGTGGATCACAATCGTTGGTTGCACTACTTGATACTGACGGGGATGGAAAATACGAGGTTTACAGCCCAGGAGACGGTGTTGGAGCCAACTACTATTACTCCGATAACGCCAATCAAATCATGATACTATCCGATAATAATGCACCGCTGGTAATCGAGGGAGTGGATGACCCAGCACTCTATGAAGTAATATTCCCAAAGGGTGGAATTGTTACGGCAACTAACCTTTACACAACCTATAGCGGTGAAGGCTGGACGCTAAGCCTAGGCGAATCCAACGATTCTATCAACGTTACTCTAACGGTTATCCCTAGAAGCGAGTACGGCGGAATCACAGCGGGGGCTATAGCAATCTTCACCCCCGACTTCAAACCAATCCAGGGTAGCGGTAAGAAGCTTAAGCCAACCAACGACACGTTAGGCTCGCTAGTTGCAAGCACAGTGATAAACAAGACATATGCAGCGAACGGATTCTATGTAGCCTATATGATCGTCTACCAGAATGGAGTAGGTATATCCACTATGCTCAGATCCTCGCCTCCACTATACAATTACAGAGAGTCGGAAATCCCAACGCAGCCAGCTGCCTGTAATGGTATTAAGATCGGCTTCCAACGGGTGGCGACGACTATAGCGGCGGGTCAAGGATACCCTATACCGACAAGCACTGAGCTCGATCTAAACGACTACGCGGACCTATTCTATCAAGCATCCATTACAACTCGCACAACAACGTCGCCTACGACCACACTAAGCATAAGCGAGGTGCTAGTTAATCAAACAGTGACTAGCAGTGAGAAACCGAGTCCTCCACTATACCTCGTCGCCGCCATTATCGCGATAGTAGTATTTGGCATTTATGCATCGTATAATATCCTTAGAAAAGAGAGGTAACTCTTAATAAGGCAATCCCAAGAACTCAGAATAGCCGGCGGACGGGCCCGTAGCTCAGCTTGGTAGAGCGGCGGGCTCTTAGCAAGCATAAGGGGCATACGCCCCTTGGGAGAAACCCGTAGGTCCCGGGTTCAAATCCCGGCGGGCCCGCCATACCCCAACAACGGGGCTCCTAATCCTCTCCATACAACTCTATTATTAACGCCAGTCTCAGATCCCAAGTATCATGGGAATGGACAGTTATGGACGACTACCTGGTAGAAGTAGGTGAAGCTGGGAAGAAGGGGTTATTGCTAGTCAAGGGTATACCCGCTGTATACGTTAGCCATGCTAACGCATTCATATTAGCCGACCTACACTTGGGCTTCGAAGAGGTAATGGCTGATACTGGCGTCTTTCTGCCAAGAATTCAGCTCAAGACTATTCTAAAGACCATACGTGAACTATCAATGATCAAACCCTCAAGCAGGATAGTAATAGCAGGAGACGTAAAGCATTGTTTCCAAAAGCTCAGAAGGCAAGAGAGGATCGAGTTAGCCAAGCTAGTACGAGAACTCCAAAGGCTGAACTTCAAAGAGATACTGATCGTTCGCGGAAACCATGATAACTATGCAAAAACAGTCCTATCACCCCTTGGCATCGAGTTAATCGAGGACTCTCTCGACCTGGGTAAGGGAATTGTCGTGGCTCACGGTCATAAGAATGTTGAGGAGGACTACGAGTACCTGATAATGGGTCACGAGCATCCTGCATTGAAGATCTCAGTTGGAGGTGGAAGAGCGAAGTTTCCAGTATTCCTCATCATGCCGCTGGAAAATGGTAGTGATGCCTTGATACTGCCTCCTGCAGGACCCTACCAGGTTGGAAACATAATCTCTACTGAGAGGAGGGATTATCTCAGCCCTATCATCCAGGAGATAGGTATTCCGGAGGAGGCTCTCCCGATAGTTTTGGATGAAGATACGGGGTTAATGCCTCTCGTGCGACTATCCCTACTCGAGGAGATTTTGGCCCTTTAGGTTGCTATTCTGGGATAGGGTCCCCTCCGCGCTCAGCACTGCTCCTCATATCGATTTAGTATGCTCGGTTTTCCCGGCCATCCTTCACCGGGGACCCTCTAACGGGTCTCATGGCCCGTATACTTTGTTCTAATTGGGAGGGAAAAGTCTATTGTTATTCATGATTAAATGTTTAGAAATATTTTAGGGTTTAGTCGGCGGGTCCCAGGATACAGCCTGTCTCTTTTAGAGTCTTGTAGATGTTCTCGACAGCCCTCTTTACATCCTCTTCCTTCTTAGCTCCTGTAATCACCATCTTTCCACTACTGAATATTAGCAAGACTACCTTTGGATCGTTCATCCTGTATATGAGGCCTGGGAACTGTTCTGGCTCATACATGCTCCTCTCTAGGACGAATGCAGCTTTGTCGAGGTCTATGTAGACGTGGAGGTTTGCGCTTGCAACAATGTTCTGGATCTGGAGCCTTGGCTTACCCACAATCTCGATGCCCGAGTCTCTTAGGCTCTTTATTATCTTCTTGACGGCTAGGACTAGCTCCGATATGCTCTTGGCTCCCGTAACAACCATCTTGCCAGATTTGAATATTAGCGCCGTTACCTTTGGCGTCTTTAACCTGTACACCAGCCCGGGGAACGTGTCGGGGTTGTAGTCTACATCAGGGATTCGAGCCTCTATTAGGTTTAGGTCAAGGTTTTGATCAAGGATAACTGTGGCAACAATGTTTTCGATCCTAGATTCGGGTTTAGGAAGAGCTTTTTCATGGGTTTTCTCTTCCAATACCAGCACCCCTTTTTAAACGAGGGGAACGAACTATTTAAAGGGAATAATGAATATGTGTATAAATCACTTTTCCTAATTATTCCTGGATAATTAAGGCCTGGTTGAACTCTCTATTAACAAGGGTGGCGGTGTGAAGAGGCGAGCAGCCAGAGACGCGAGAGCGAGTGAAGAGCCTAGTCTCACTCGGACCGCCACCCCCTCTCACCTAACTGAGGGAACACTAATCATAATAGATCTCGACAAAATGGAGGAAATTATTAAGGAGAGGGGATGGAGCGAATACAAGCCAAACCCGGCAACAGGTCTACTAACAATGCTAATTGAAGAGTTCTCGAGGCGGCATCGAGCCGTAATAGTATATGGGCTAGACGAAAAACGGGGGACAGAGGAGGCGGTCCTAGAAATACCAATGGTCGAGCCTAGAGAGATCGAGGAAGACCTCGTCAAGATAGCAGACACAATATGTAGGGAGGCCAATGTTAGTGTAACAATAGTAGCAGTAACATCCATAGTCGGTTCGAAACCCGCGAGAACACGGAGAGACGCATACACTGGGATCAGAGGCGAGGCCAAGAGAATCCTGACTATGCTGAAGAGAAAGGGTGGGGGAGTTGTATACATAGATGGAAGTATTGTGTACACTAGCCCTTGCCGGAGAACGTCACATCCCGAGCCCTAAGTATCGGGGTACACACGTGGCCTCTACACTCTACTGGCTCCGAGGCTCCTATGAATCTATCACCCAGGACTTCATAGATGTTATCGGTTACCACCACTCCCTTCATTGGCCTGGATATTGAGCCGTTCTCGACTAGGAATCCGAAACTGACAGTTGCGTTGATCTGTCCACTCACGGGGTTCGACATCCAGCTACCTATAGTTCTAACGACGATCACTCCCTTTTCGACATCGCTGATCAATTCATCTATGTTCTTTTGTAGCCCCTTGATTGTTAGTACTAGATTCGTTGGGGCTGGCGAAGGCTTTGACCATGGCGACCTCCTAGAAGCGTTGCCGGTAGATTCCTTACCTTCCCTTGAAGCGGTATAGTGGTCGTAGAGGAATGTTTTGAAGACTCCGTTCTCGAATACTAGTTTTCTTGATGTCGGGTGGCCCTCGTCGTCCCAGGATGAAGAGCCGAGCTCCCATGGCAAGAATGGATCGTCTACTATCGTTATTCTCTCGTTTAGGACCTTCTCATCCAGTTTACCTATGAGCGGGCTTCTGCCTTGCTGTGCTTGCTCAGCGGATATTGCAGGTGATATGAGGACGTCTAGTATTGAACTCGCCTCGTCCTGAAGTAGGATCAAGTCTCCCTTAAAGGTCTCTACGGGTTTTGCTTTTGCAGCCTTTAAGACCATTTCAACAGCGTTTTTCGTCGTTTCATCCACTTTTTCTGGTACGAACCTGGCCTTGTAGAAGTAGTCGTAGAACGTGCCTTCCCCTTCTGCGGTTTTTGATTTGAGTTCCAACATGTAGCCAAACACGGTAGCACGGCCGTCGAGGATTTCGCCGTTTGTGTTTGCATAGTAGCTGTAGACTATTCGGCTGGCGATTCCTCCCTCGGCTAGTAGGACGTTTTCGTGTGACGTGATGACTCCTATTTGTTCCTGTAATAGTTTTACCAGTTCCTCAGGTGTTAGCTCGGCAGTCTTCTCGTCATAGATGTCTGGCTCTGTGCTTGCCTTGCCGATCTTGGGGTTGAAGCCTGGCCAGTCTTTGTCTTCTTGGGCAGTCTTCGCTATTGATATGGCCCTCTCAAGGAGCTTCTCCACGTCTCTAAAACTACTGATCACTCCTCCTGCCGCTCCAACCTTCTTACCTAGAGCGACCCTTACACCTATCCTTGTTACTTCCTCTAGCACCGCTTGATCTATGGAGCTCCTCTTTGCAGTGATCTCGTTGGCTATCGTGTTGGTTAGGTAGACCTCGACTTCACTCGCACCCTTCTTTTGACCCAATTGAAGTATCTTCTCTAAGTCGAATTCCATTACCCTCTCACCTCCCTCCTACTATCATACCTCTCACTCTAACATGGGGGCCTCCAGTTCCCACGCGGACCATTTGGCCAGCCTTACCGCATCCGCCGAATACGCTTGTCTCTACCTCGAAGTCGCGTCCTACAGCATCTACCCTTGAGAGGATCTCGAGAATCTGACCCGAGAGGTTCACTCCTCTAAGTGGTTTGGAGAGTTTGCCGTTCTCGATCAGCCAAGATACCCCGGCGCTGAAAGTGAATGTTCCCATACCAGGATCAACTTGTCCTCCCTTGGTTCCCTTAGCTGTAGCATAGATCCCGTAATCGATGTCCTCGATTAGCTCTTCAAAGGTGTAGTCTCTAGGCTGCATGTAGTAGTTGGTCTGTCTAACTATGACTGGGTCTGAGTAAGACATTACTCGCCCATTACCTGTGGGTTCTATACCTAGGCGTTTTGCGCTTACTCGGTCGGTTAAGTAGGACTTTAGTATGCCGTTTTCCACTATACGCACCGTTTTCTTCTCTACTCCTTCGTCATCATAGGGTACATAGTATCCTCCCTCCACTTTTCCATCGTCGAATATCGTTACGATGTCAGAAGCCACCTTTTGGCCAAGCCTGCCCTCGAGGATACTCGCTCCTGCATCTACTAGGTCTCCTTCACTTGCATGGCCGAAAGCCTCGTGGAGTAGTAATCCAACCATCTTAGGGTCTAGCACAACGGTATACTCTCCGCCCTTAGGCACGTCTGCGTTCGACGCTACTATCGCTAGGCGGGAAACTTCACTCGCCATCTCCTCCCAGTCAACTGATTTTATGAATTCGAATCCAGCGACTCTCGAGTCATAGTCGGAAACGTACTCTAGGCCCTTCTCTCCTCTAGCTACGGATACATGGGATAGACCGGTGAGGACTACTTCGACATCGACATGGTTTCCATCGCTTGTGAGTATTATTCTCCTATCACGCTGTAGCCCGAGTCTTGTAATGGCGGAAGCTATGTTCTTGAACTCCATAGCGGTCTTATTCGCCTGCTCCGCTATCTCGATCTTCTCCTTCTCAACACTGAAGGGATCAACTATGTAGTGGGAGCGAGCCTTGGCCACTACGGTCTTGTATTCAGCCAGGCTCACCTTCTCCTTAACGCTTAGTGATAGAGCCTTAGCAGCCTTAAGGGTTCTATTAACTGCCTCCATTATAGACTCCTTGCTCAAATCGGTCGTAGAGCCGTATGCAACCGCACCCTGATAGATGACCCTGAAACCTATGCCAACCCGGGTACTGTAAGAGTGCTCCTTCAGAGAACCATTGTCAAATACTATCATCTCGTAGTCGTATGATTGAAGTCTAGCGTCTACGTAAGAGGCGCCTTGCTCTTGCGCTTTGAGGAATGCTTCAAGGATATAATCAATTATCTCTTCCAATTTCGCTCTCCCATGATTAAATGGATAAGGTGTCATTAAAAGGGTTAGTCTAGCCATTAATGCCTCGATGAGATACTTCTTCATAGAATCTCAACAAGTCATCAATAAATCTCTCAGGGTTGTCGAGATACATTGCATGACCTGCACCCTCGTAAACTATTAGGGGAGCCTTTAGTTTCTTCGCTAATTTTTCATGTATTTTTCTCGGTATGAAATCCTTTTGTCCTCGTATTATAACTGCTGGAGCTTTGATCATTCGGATATTCCTCCATAATGGTTCATCCTCCTTAACCGCGGGTGAAGCGAGAAATAGGCCTGCAACTTGCCTGCCGATCGAATAGTATAGTGCTATCCTTCCACCCAGACTAGCGCCAACGAGTAAGGGTTTTCTATCGCCTATCAACCTCCTAGTTATGTATTCCAAGGCTGATACATTCAGTTCAACGTTCCTGGAATGCTTGCTGCAGTCCGTGTTTTTCCCGTAAGGCATATCGGGTATGACAACATCTATGCGATTCTCCAATATTTTCTCGATTATACCTGCCTCGATCCATGTATTCCTAGTAAAGCTGAAGCCGTGCAAGAATACTAGTGGATGTTCGCGTTCATTGTAAAGTTTGTATGATACACTGCATTCAATTCCGTTAACACCGTATAGCATGGTTGATAACTCCACTTTGAACTCCCTCCGATTAGATGTTACTTGATCGCATTGAATATAGGTTGATGTAACCTAACCCG
>JAADGB010000090.1 GCA_013152575.1 Thermoproteota archaeon
CCCTCTCATTAGCAATCGTAAGATTCTACTATTACAGCGGAGTGAAGCAGTGGGAGAGAATCGCTGAAATAGATGCAGAGGACGTCTCTAGCATAATACTGGCAATGGCTAGCATAGGTAGATCCCACCTCCCAATCAAGCCCATGAAACCCGATATGGCTGACTACATTGCTGGTTTCATCTCCAGGGGTGCAAGAGGTCTTCTAAGGAAAATCGAGAGAGAATACCGTGAGACTATTGAAGACGAAGAGTACCATAGCCTGTTATCACAGATACGGGCTAGACGGTCACTTTAGGCGGAGACCGCTCCTCCTAATCCAGCCAACTGCCTCCTTCACAATATCATTATTGCAGGAGTGGTGGTTGCGGCACCATTCTTCACACTTACTGGCTCTTGCCGGAGACTCGTATATTGCTCCACATTCGCTACAAGCATAGTATCTGGATCCCTTAATTGTGATAATTAACATTCTAATCAACCATATCAATCGTTGTCTATCGATAGATATAATGTTATTGAAAGGGCATCACACGGAGGCTATGCTGGATTCAGGGGGTCCCTCAGAATACTGGGTAGGATATCGAGTAGGTCAAATGCTGTCAACGACTCGCCCTGCTTTTGGTAGGCTAGTTCTCCCGCCTTACCAACTATGTAGGCTCCTGTTATAGCAGAGTTTAGCGGATCAGGATTGCCGAGGATACTATTCCTTTTAGCCAGTATCCCGGCTATTACACCTGTCAATACGTCTCCGGTTCCTCCAACACTCATCGCGGGGACTCCCGTACGGTTCATCCTGCACCTTCCACTGGGAGAGCAGGCGACATCAAGGGGTCCCTTAACAAGGGTAGTACTACCTAGCTTGGAAGCTATCTCTCTCGCCATTATTGTAGGTTCATCTTGCCTTCCGCCTAGAAGGCGTGAGGCCTCACCCCTATGAGGTGTGAGAACCACGTTCTCCCGTAGCTTAACAGTGCATTCTTGTATGGCGTATAACCCGTCTGCGTCAACCACTACTGGCTTGTTTGCTTGGAGAGCCTTGTTGATTAAGTGGCAGAAGGCCTCTATAGTCTCAGATTCTCTCCCTAGTCCGGGACCTATTGCTATTGAATGAACTCTCTCGACGACCTTCTCTAGCCTCTCAACATCTTTCTTAGTGAGTATGTCTCCCTCGTATGGTGTTGGTATAATTGTTGATGATCTCTCAGCGCCAGCCTCTGCAATACTCCTAGTTGAGGCAAGGTATACGAGGTCCACGCCCGTCCTCGCCGCCGCTGTGGCGGTAAGCAGGGCTGCCCCCACGTAGTATTTGCTGCCAGCGACGACGAGTACGCGGCCGCCGACCCCCTTATGCGCATCCTTGGGTCTATGAGGGACCCTAGCCGCAACATCCCCTGGGCCAGCGTAGAATTCAACGTCACTTGTCAAGCCAATACTAGCTATAGCGATCTCTCCAGTATACTCCCTAGCCTTCAGGAGGCCGCGTTTCAACTTGTGCATAGTGACTGTGGCCTCAGCCCTTGCACTACCATCAGCAGCCCTCCCAGTGTCGGGATCTACACCTGAAGGCACATCTATAGAGACCTTGAATCCTGGAGCGTTGTTGAACTCCTTGATCGCCTCTCTTATAGGGGACCTGAGGGACCCCCTTACCCCAGTACCTAGGAGTGCATCAACTACAACGTCGCTATCTGAGACTTCCAACCAGTTCCTTGAGAAGGGCTTGTGTATCTTTATGCTCTCCATCTTCATTATCACATCGAGGTTTACACGGGCATCACTGTGGGATACCTCCAGGGGGGAGAAGGCCAAGTGAACCTCGACGCGCGCACCGCGGCCTGCAAGGTGTCTCGCAGCCACGAAGCCGTCGCCCGCATTTCCACCTTTACCTGCTATTATCGCTATTCTCTTGCCCTTCACGTCTCCAAGCTTATACTCGATATAGTCAGCTACACTCCTACCCGCGTTCTCCATTAGTAGTAGGAGGGGGATTCCCCTTCCAACAGCGTTTATCTCATAAGCCCTCATATCCTCGACAGAGATCGCTTCAACCTCCACGCCTTCCTTAAGGATCACAAAGCCATACTCCAACACATGTCCCCACATACTATGATGTCCGGCGGTCAATAATTGCATAATCCCGTCCTAGCCCGGGTTAAACTTAATACTAGAATTAGGAAACAATTGTTTCCATGGGTGATTCAGGGATGACTACAGTACCAGTACCCGAATACGAGGTAAAAGAGAAGATAACACTCAAAGCAAAAGAGACCGCGGTAATCGTAGTAGATATGCAGAACGACTTCGTCAAACCACAAGGAAAACTATACGTCCCCACCGCCGAAGAGACCATTGAACCCATAAGGAAACTACTAGACAAGGCCAGGGCTCACGGAGTGAAGATCTTCTACACGCAAGACACACACTACGACGGGGACCCCGAGTTCGAGATATGGGGCGAGCACGTCAAGCATGGGACCTGGGGATGGCAAATCATAGACGAACTAAAGCCGCGGGAGGGAGATATAACAATCGTGAAGACAAGATACGACGGTTTCTATGGGACCCCGCTCGACGACCTACTCAAAGTATACGGCATAAGGAATACTATCATAGTGGGCACCGTAGCCAACATATGCGTATTACATACTGCAGCTAGCGCCGCCCTACGATGGTATAAAGTCGTTGTACCGATGGATGGAATAAGCGCCCTTACAGAGTTCGACTATCACGCTACGCTAAGACAGATATCATGGCTATATAGGGGTGTAGTCGTTAAGTCTGTGGATGGAATAGAATTCACCAGCTAGCGATTGACTCTGACGTGAGGTGTCCCTCGAGGCAAATATACTCTCCCCTTTTGATTTTCTAGTATGGGCCGATGATCCTGGATCGCCGGCACCGAACCCTCACGTGTGGAGCAGGCTAAACACTGAGGCCCGTAATACGGGGTTATCCCCCTACTCAACCAAGTCCTAGGGATAACTACCAGTAACGGGGGAAACTGATGGCATTGTCGAATAGTGCATGGCTAATTGTTGGGGAGGCGGCTGAAAAGTATAGGAGTCTGGCGAAGAAGGCAAGGAATCCACACATCGCGGCACTCTTGAGGATGGCGGCCAATGTGCTAGAACAGGCCGCCTGGGAGTTAATGAATAACAAGGTGACGTTCTCAACGATGGAGAATCTAGAGGTTATGGAGAATCTATTGAAGATTAAGAGGCTCCCTGTATCGCCCCTCAGGCAGGCTAGGACTATGATGAATAGGTTATTAATGAATAGGCTGGAGGAGCTCTCGGGTCTAACCGGGGATGCAATAGGATTACCAGTCTAGCTGTCAGGACTTGTGTATCTCGAATTCAACCGCCTCATAGCCTGAGATTCTTGTACCCTTCCTCACGCGTATGACTGCTATTCTATTATTGGCCCTATAGACTACCTTGCCTGGTGTATCTACCATGCGGATTCTCCCATTAGGTGGGGCGATCCAGTAGACAATGTAAGAGTATTCTGCCCTCGAAGGCTCATAGTAGTTCTCGTACACGTTCACACCATCAAGTGGATCGTACGGTATCCTAATATGGAAGGTGAGGCTATGCCTCCTCCTACCACCCCTGAAGTGAATCTGCACATGGTCTACTATCGGCCTTACCTCGACCCCATTGATTATGGTCCTCTCAGAATCAATAGCCTCCTGCATGAGCCTCTGCGATTCCCTCTCTTCCCTCCTCCTAGCATGGGGGTCCCTC
>JAADGB010000091.1 GCA_013152575.1 Thermoproteota archaeon
GTCAAACATCTCATATGTTATATATTATAATAATATTAGTGCACCAGAGGTTGAAGTAGTCAAAGCAATCCGCGACCGCATGGTATTCTTATCAAGACCCCCTGCTGGTTGGATGCAAATCGTTGAGATAGCTGGCGGGAATATTGGAGTCGTTGAATTGATGTATACACATATGTATTCATTCGAGGAGGCTGGCGATTTGAAGGAGGGATTCTTCTGGACCCTGGGACTAATATACAATAATTCATTAAAAACAATAACTATAAACAAGGTATACTTGGACAGCCACGCGCTGGTCGGGATGCCTGAAACCATCCTCGCCGCGAAAAGAACGGATAATGTTCCACGCATAATTTCATCGAATAGCCAATACCAGTATACAAATATAAAGGTAAATAGTATAAACATAAAGTTAAATGAAACCCGTATCAACATAACACAAACACATAACCTGGAATTACCTGTAAAAGAACACCGAGAATCCGAGGATTCAATTAGAAGCCTCCTAACATACACTGCGATAACCCTACCTTTTACACTGCTGGCTTATTCGGCATCAGCTAGATACCTGGACTCTAAAGATTTATCTTCTTAAACCGGAATATTATACAGTAGGCGGGGACCTCTCCCCGCAGACGCCCGCGTAACCGCGGGAAGGTATGAAGCGGGGTTCCGCAGGGCGCGTTCACACCCTATAAAATTAGACCAGATATTATGTGCCTGAGATAATACTCATCAAACAGTATGAATTGTATTCACTTATTGAGCTACAATAGCGGTGAGTGTATTCTCTCCTGAGTGGATTTGATTGCGTGAGAATGTAGTGCCCGGTCCCGGCTTGAGGGCCCTGCGGGGCCTCTCGGACCCCACTGGGTCCCCCAACGCGGCCGGCTTAACTGCCGGGTTCGATATGAGTCCGGGTGTTTCCCGGCCGCTATGGCCGGGCCGGGCATGTAAGATGAATGTCTGGGTCCGGGTTTTAAGCTTTGCTCTCAAGGTCCAGGGTAGTTTTGGGGTGATACCGGGCTCTATCTCTGATACCCTCCCCGGGACATAGATTTAGTGTTGGAGCTGATTCCAAGGGGTGCTATAATTGGTGTTCGGGATAATCAAGAGACTGCGGGGAAAGGTTGCCTGGAGTGACGAGGACGTTGTCAATCCAACCGCGGGAGTCCCTGGAGACGAGTTCGAATTCGACTTTGACGGTATTCTAGCACAGCTATCTGTAGCAAGGGATAGAGCCAAGGAGGTATACTATAGGATAACAGACGAGATCGACAACCTCCACAGGAAGCTACACGAGGCCATCAAGAAACACGACAGGGACACGGCGGAAATCGTCGCTGCAGAAATGGTTGTAAAGAAGAGGCACCTGAAGGTGCTGATCGCGTACATTAAGCTGTTAGAAGCAGCAATATCAAGGATAAAGACCACGAGAGACTTCACCGAGATAGCAAAGATCTTCGCCTCAGTCAACCTGATACTGAAGAACATGGAGTCATACATGTATGACTCACCAGAGCTGACAGCTGTATTCGCCCAGTTCGCCACCGCCGCCCAGAGTATAGTATCACAGACCACCGTGCTCTCCGAGAGCGTGCCTGTGCCAAACAGCATAGCGGAACTAGATCCAGAGGTGAAGAAGCTACTAGCCAACGCCTTCGAAGAAGCAGAGAGAGAAACAAGGAACCTAGCACCAAGCATACCAGACCACGTGGCTGTAGACTACGAGATACTCGAGAACAAGCTACTAAACTACCTGAGAATGACCGGTGGAGTACTAAACGTTAGAAGAGCAGCGACTGAGCTAGGAGTTTCACCGAGGATAATCAAGGAAGTCCTCTATAGGCTGGAGCAGAAGGGAATTGTTAGAATTACTTCAAAGACGAGGAGCTACGAAGACCTCGTCGCCTAACCAAACCATTATTCACCATTTTAGGGGTGGGTGGCGGTGATAAGTAGGGCAGTCCAGGTATTAGAGGATGCTGTCAGAAAGCATGCACTCGCAGCTATGGCTGCAGAGAAGAGGGGCGACTACGAGATAGCCCTCTATAACATGAAGAAAGCTGTCGAAATACTTGAAAACATAATAAGAAATTACCCTGATCATCCTATGATAAGCCTCTACATAAAGAGCCTAAAACAGTACAAGCTCAAGGTAAAGCAACTAGAATCCAAGCTACTACCGGCAAGCGGCGGTCCCGGAGAGGAGGAGTACAGGGTAGAGATACGAGATGGTAAATCACCTGACCTGCCGCCAGAGTTCGTACTAAAGGAGAAGCCAAACGTAACATTCGACGATATAGCCGGGCTAGAAGACGCGAAAGAGGCAATAAAGGAGGCCATAATCTATCCGATCAAGAGGCCCGATCTCTTCCCCCTGGGATGGCCAAGGGGCATACTACTCTACGGGCCTCCAGGAACAGGTAAGACGATGCTAGGTGCTGCTGTCGCTAATGAGGTCGATGGCGAATTCCTCTATGTAAGCGCGGCTAGCATAATGAGCAAGTGGCTAGGTGAGGGTGAAAAGAACGTAAAGAGGCTATTCGATTATGCTCGAAAGAAGGCCGAGCAGGGCACACCAGTCATCATATTCATCGATGAGATAGACGACCTATTGGGCGTGCACTCCAGCGAGGTTGGAGGAGAGGTCAGAGTAAGGAACCAATTCCTAAAAGAGATGGACGGTTTACAAGACAAAGGAAAGAAGCTTCACGTCTACGTAATAGGAGCCACCAACAAGCCCTGGAAGCTAGACGATCCATTCGTTAGGAGATTCCAGAAGAGAATATACGTTCCACTCCCGAACAAGGAAGCTAGAAAGAAGCTGCTCGAAATGCTCACCGCTAAGATAAAACTTGCAAGTGATGTGGACTTAGACAAGCTAGCGGACATGCTGGAAGGATACAACGGCAGCGACATTAAAGACATAGTGTTCGACGCCTACATGAGGACGGTCAAGGACTACTTCAAGAATGGCAGCGAAGGAGACGGTCCAAGACCCGTGTCAATGAGAGATTTCGAAGAGGTAATCAAGAGGAGGAAGCCCAGCGTTAATCCAGAAAGCCTCAGGAAGCTCGAGGAGTGGAGGAGGAAGTTTAACGCGGTTTAACCGCCACCACCCCTAACGCCCTCCTATCAAAATACCTTACAATAAATCCTGCCTTTTCTAACCTTGACGACACTTTCCCTGGCAAATTAATTTTCCTTAGTTTACCAGGGGTCCCCGTATAATGGAATAGGACGCCGCCCGGCTTCAGCACCCTGTATAGTTCTCTGTAGAATGTTAGCCCGTATAGGTCGCCTGTTGAGGAGGTGAATCTCGGCGGGTCGTGTATTATCCTGTCAAAGGACTCGTCGTCCAAGCGTGGTAACACTTTTGTTGCATCCTCGTGGATTATCCTTATTCTTTCATCGCTGAGAGACCAGCTCCATGGATTTCTTTCAGCCAGGTATAGTACTGCATCGTCTACTTCGATGGTTACGACGCTTGCTGCACCCTTCTTAACAGAGTATATGGCTGTGTATCCTAGTCCGGTGCACACGTCTAGCACTCTCACGCCTGGTCTTATCCGTGCGGCTCTGATCTTAGCTAGAGTATCTTTTTCGGGATCAGTATTTGTGATTCGATGCATATGGATTCCATTGATTTCAATTGTCGGTGGTTTCCCAGGCGCGACTGGTAGGAGCTTATAGTAGCCCTTCCTTCTAACTTCAAGGGGCAGGAGAATACCTTCGTC
>JAADGB010000092.1 GCA_013152575.1 Thermoproteota archaeon
GTAAATAATATCTTCAACTTCTTCTCTGAGTATCTAGATGTTGGAGGAGAGAAGGACGCTATTGCTGATAAACTAAGGAGGTGTCTCAGGGGATGGCTGTGGGGGAAGGAAGACCTAGAATCTATGTAAAAGTTCCAATCGATAGACTTGGAGCTGTAATTGGCAAGAAGGGGGAAGTTAAGCTTAAACTCATCGAGAAACTGGGCGTTAGGTTAACGATTGACAGTGAAAATTCGATGGTAATAGTCGAGCCAGAGGCCCCAAACATTCCGCCGATAAACATGATGAAGGCAGCCGAGATCATAAAGGCAATTGCTTATGGTTTTCCCCCTGAGAAGGCGTTTAGGTTACTGGATGACGAGCAGATCTTGGTTATAGTGGATTTAAAGCAGATAGTGGGCGATTCTCCGAATCATCTGAAACGTGTAAAGGGAAGGATCATTGGAGAGGGTGGTAGGGCCAGGAAGACTATAGAAGAAATGACCGGAACTGATATCTTCGTCGGAGACCATTACGTCGCGATAATAGGCGACTATGAAAGGGCTATGGCCGCTAAGAAAGCAGTGGAAATGCTCGCAGAGGGTCGAATGCATAGCACGGTTTATAGATATCTCGACAGGGTCCTGAGGGAGATAAAGAGACGTGAGGCTCTGAGAATGTGGGCTAAAGACGAATTCAACGAGTTCTAGATGGGATACACAAGGTTTTTCCCTTCTAGTTAGACTAATCAATGGGGGTTGGACGGGGGCTATGATGGTAGCCTGCGACGAGCAGAGCCCAGCCCAGGGCGGTGAGAAGGAAGAGCCGAATGAGCCCCCGTCCGACTGCAGAATAATAGTCTATAGCGGGAGAAGGGTGCTCGACGAGATTACAGATAGAGTCAAGGAGCCATTCTATGAGTACAATACGTTAATCTCAAAGACCGGTTATTACTTGAAACCGGTTCACAAAGTCTACAAGAAGCTTCCCGATGGACGTACGCGGATCTATGAGTATTATGGAAGGTATTGGTGGAGAAAGGAAGGTAAAAGATGGATTTATGCAGGCCATGTAAAGCCTAGAAAGATTAGAGTAGACCCGCCGGAGCATCCCTTAGACGGGCTATCAATAATCATTGAGGGAGATGATATAATCCTCGACTGTAGGGATTTCGAACGCTTCAGAGAGTATTTTAAAGGATTAAAGTTTGAGAGATATTACTAATAATCTAACTACTCGAGCGGTGTTATGACTATTGAATCTCCTACGTCTACCCTTAGTCTACGGGCAGCATTACCCTGGTTTACGGCTATCTCTAAGTAGCCGAAGCTGTTCACGTATAGTATAAGTTCTCCAGTTTGTGCGTCTTCGAACTTCCTTCCAACTACTGCTGGCATTGATCCAGCCTCGGTTCTGACCATTATTCTTTGCCATGAAGCTATTGGCAGAACGCCTGGTTTTGCACTTAGAGCAATGTTCCCAAACTTATCCACGTAGACCACTTTCAGCCTATAACCTTCCTCGACTTCTTCGACGTGCTCGAGTGCTAGCCTCTTGAGTTGTGTTTGTTCAATCGGGGTCCCTATCAACTCCATGTCTACTCCTGACGCGTATAGTGCTGCTGCTGGTGTGAACACGTCCCTTGCATGGAAGGTGTATGATAACGGCCACTTATTGCCGGGAAGTTTTCCGGAGAACTTGCTAGCTGCTACTTCAACCACACGGTTTGGTATGAGGGCGACTCCCTTCTTGAATCCCTCTTTTAGGATGGCAGGGTAAAGGAGGCCGTTGTTTGGTCCCACGAAAACATAGTCGCCTGCTTCGACTAGTATCGCTTCTCTGGTAGTCCCTACTCCGGGATCGACTACCGCTACAATAATAGATCCCTTGGGGGTCCAGTGATAGGTGTTCGCCACTATGTAGGCTCCTGCAGTAATCTTGAAGCTAGGCACAGTATTATCGAGATCAATTACTTCTAGATCTTCATTAATAGACTTGACTACCGCTCTTATTATGCCTGTATAGGGTCCCTCGCCGAAGTCGGTTATCAGGTATATCTGTTTCTTAGCCATAGTGCCCACCGGGCCCTTATAGTGTACCGGGTCTATCCCTTCTAGCGCCTGCAGGTATATCTAGCCTAGGTTATATATTAATTCCCTGCGGGGGTGCGACGCCCTGCAGAGGTAGACCCGATACAGGGTACCAATGACTGCAGGGTCTCTACCCCCCGTACAAGCCTATTATTTCTCAGCCCACTGTTGGGGGGTTGCTTTAACCTTGAAACCGTTTATATAGTTATATATAGAATATTCATAGATGAATGCGTGAGGTGCGCATAATATGACCATGGTTCATGACCCCTATGAAGAAGCTAAGAAACAGCTTCGGCAGACCATTGAGCTTCTAGGCCTCAGCGAAGAAATTTACGAGATCCTATCAGTACCCGAGAGGTTACTCCAAGTAAGACTTCCAGTCAAGATGGACGATGGAACCGTTAAGGTATTCATCGGCTGGAGGAGCCAGCACAACAGTGCTCTCGGTCCCTACAAGGGAGGAGTCAGATACCACCCAGACACGAATGCCCACGAGGTAATTGCGCTTAGCATGTGGATGACCTGGAAGAACAGCCTCGCAGGACTACCCTACGGTGGTGGAAAGGGAGGAATAAGGGTTGACCCACACAAGCTAAGCCCCGGAGAGCTTGAGAGGCTCTCAAAAGCCTACTTCGAGGCAATTAGTGACATAGTAGGCGTAGACCAGGATATCCCAGCCCCCGACGTCTACACGAACCCCCAGGTGATGGCCTGGTTCTTCGATGCATACAGTAGAGTAAAGAGGGGACAATACCTAGGCGTAGTAACCGGTAAGCCTCTAGAGCTAGGCGGAATGCAGACCAGAATAATCGCAACCGGCTTCGGTACAGCCGTCTCAGCCAGAGAAGTTGCTAAGAAGCTATGGGGTGGAGTAGAAGGTAAGACCGTAGCCGTACAGGGTTATGGTAACGCTGGATACTATGCAGCAAAGTTCCTCCACGAGATGGGTGCAAAGATAGTAGCAGTCAGCGACAGCAGAGGAGGAATCTACAACCCAGACGGCATCGACCCAGAGGAAGCCAAGAAGATAAAGAACGAGACTGGCACCGTGATAAACTACCAGAAGGCAACAAAGAAGCTAACAAACGAGGAACTACTAGAGCTAGAGGTCGACATCCTAGTCCCCGCAGCTATCGAGAACGTAATAACTGAGGCAAACGCTGACAGGATAAAGGCTAAGGTAATCGTAGAGGCAGCAAACGGTCCGACAACACCCGACGCAGAAGAGATACTAACCAAGAAGGGCATCATCGTAGTACCAGACATTCTCGCAAACGCAGGAGGCGTCATAATGAGCCACATCGAGTGGGTCAACAACAGGATGGGAGGCTGGATAACAGAGGAAGAGGCCAGGACCAGGCTAGAGCAGAAGATGGTTGCCAACACGCTAAAGGTATGGGACTACTGGCAGAACAAGCTTGACACCAGCAAGTACAACATGAGGGCTGCCGCCTACGCAATAGCGGTAGACAGAGTCGTTAGAGCTATGAAGCTAAGGGGTTGGATATAACCCTCTATATAATACTCTTATTTTTTATATTATCAAGTCATTTATGATGTCTCATAGGATAATCTAGATAAGCCTCTAAGCCCTCCTTATAATCAGTAGAGGGATTATCCATGGACCTGAAATTGGAAGTCATAGACATACCTATAGCCGAC
>JAADGB010000093.1 GCA_013152575.1 Thermoproteota archaeon
GGCGAATATGTTGTTGTGCTGATTACTACACCTGCCGGGAAAGGCGAGGAGATAGCAAACTTCATAGTAGAGAGAAGACTTGGCGCATGCGTAAATATAATCAAGGAAATAAGAAGTTTTTATTGGTGGAAGGGTAATATCGAAAGAGACAATGAAGAACTCTTAATTATAAAAACGAAAAGACAAATATTAGACAAGCTTATAGAGGAAGTCAAGAAGGTTCACCCCTACACAGTACCCGAGATAATAGCACTACCAATAGTTGCAGGCAATATAGACTATCTAAACTGGATCAAAGAAGAGGTGAAACAGTAGATTGGCCATCGTATCACCAAGCCTAGTAAAACGACACATCGAGTCAAGCGAACTACTATCAAGAGCATGGAGGATACTAACTTCCGACGACGAGATACAGGAGCTATTAAGAATGGCAAACATCAACGCAGTAAGCAGGCTACTATACAATGATCACGGCCCAGTTCATGCATCAATCGTATCAGGATCTGCCATTGAGATCTACGAAATATTGAAGAGTGCAGGTATAAGACCTTCAAGCATCGAGCAACGAGTCGTCCCAAGCGAGGAATACTCGAAGCTGATAATCCTTCTAGGAGCATACCTACACGATATAGGAAACTCTGTTCACAGAGACAACCATGAGCTGATAGGAGCACTACTTGCTGGCAACATACTGGACAGAATACTACCTGAAATAATAGGCCGTGAAGAACGTGCCCTTGCCTACAGGATAAAGAGCGAGGTGTTAGGCGCCATATTTTCAACGGCTATGAATGTCAAGGCTCTTACAATAGAAGCTTCCATTGTAAAGGTAGCTGACGCAACCGATATGGCTGAGGGCAGAGCCCGCTTACCATACTCGAAAGGAAAAGAGGATATCCATGCGCTTTCAGCACTCAGCATAGCCAAGGTAGAGCTGAAGAAGGGAAAAGATAGGCCGCTTGTGATTGAAGTTTATATGAAGGATATGGCTGGAATGTTCCAGGTTGAGAGGGTATTGCTGCCAAAGCTAGAGTACTCACTTATAGCAAAGTATACCGAGATCCGTCCTAGACTAATGAATGGCGATGGTAAAGGCCTCAAACCAATAAAGCCTTAAGTGTATGGGGAGATGGCCAGCGGATGAAGGCGAACGCTGTTCCAGCTAAGTTAGTAGAGGGTGCGGCTAAGATAGCTAGTAGACTATGCGAACCGGACACGTTAAGCATTCCTTACGCTCATAAACTAGCTGTAATGGCGGCAAGAAATATCGGTATACAACTCAGATCTTCAGAGGAGTTGAGTTACTGTGTAATATGTAGAAAGGGACCCTTCACAAAAAGAGGCTACTACCTTCACCTTGTTAGGGTTCACGGCGGCCTTATTCGCCAGATGATTGCTGACGAGATAAAGCGTCTCGAAGAATCTTATCTCGGCCAAACGGGATGATTATCCTGGGTCCCTCGCTAGTATCAAGGTACACAGCGACTACATCGTCCTCAGCATTCATTGTCCCTTCATATACATAGACCTCGTCCTTTTCAACATACCAGGTTAGATCGTCTAGTTTGAAGGTCACGTAGTCACCGCCCGTCTTATTAGTCAGCGAGGCGATCTTGTCGCTAGTCAATATCCCAACCCGGTTTAACTTCGCTGGACGTGGGAACAGGGCCCGCTGCCCCCTATACCTTGGGCTCTCCCCCATAACTTCGATAATTCCTGGAGCCTCAACCTTTACCTCAAAGTAATCTCCTTCACGTGACTTTGTTGATTTCTCTATTATTGAGAGAAGCACCTCTATAGGGCTACCCACCTCGACTGACTCGTAGACCTTTACAGGCCTTAGCACGCCAAGCTCTACCTTACCGTAATTCTTCTTCTCGTACTCGAACCATCGAACCGTTACCTTTACCTCCTGTATTCCTCTAGGCACCTATTCCACCGTCAATATTTGTTCAACATCCGTTGTTATTAACCTAGTACTTACCCAAGGACTAAATGCCATTGAACTGTGGGGGATAACAAGTGAAGCCAACCCAAGTATTGAATCCTGTCATGCACGAGATTATTGGAGAAACCGGATTCACTTATCTAGCCATCGTCAAGAAATTGATAAGAGAAGGAAAGGATGTAGTCAGCTTTGGCATCGGCCAGCCCGACTTCCCGACCCCCAAGCATATAAGAGAAGCAGCCAAGAAAGCGCTTGACGAGGGCTTCACGGGCTATACCGAGACAGCTGGAATTGTGGAGCTGAGGGAAGCGATATCGGAGTACTTATCGCGTTATGGCAAGGTATCGCCCGACGAGATCATAGTAACGACGGGGGCTAAGACGGCTGTATTCATAGCAGTAGCAGCGTTTCTGAGACCCGGCGACGAACTGCTAATACCTGACCCAAGCTACTATGCCTATAGCCAAGTTGCGAAATTCGTTGGTGCTAAACCAGTATTCGTACCAATGTCCTTCAAAGAGCATGAAGGGTTCTCGATTGACATAGAGAAATTCGAGCAGGCAATAACAGAGAAAACCAGAGGAATAGTAATAAACAACCCACACAACCCGACAGGAACCGTGCTCTCGCCCGAAGAAATGGATGCGATAATGGACTTGGCAAGGAAACATAACCTCATCGTATTCGTCGATGAAATATATGATAACTTCGTATTCCATGGAACTAAGTTCAAGAGCTTCCTAAGCTACGATGACTGGCGAGACTATGTTGTATACGTGAACGGGTTCTCCAAAACGTTCAGCATGACTGGATGGAGACTAGGCTACCTGGTGGCCAGAGAAGAAGTGATACCAAGACTAATCGATCTCGCCGTATCAGTATACAGCTGTGCCCCCAGCTTTGTGCAGAAAGCCGGCGTCGAAGCCCTCAAGGGAGATTGGGGCCCCGTCGATGAAATGGTCAAGGAATTCGAGAGGCGAGCTAAGAGACTATACGAGATACTCTCCGAAGCACCAGGAATCGAAGCATACCTACCCAAGGGAGCGTTCTACATGTTCCCAAGAGTAAAGAAGTTGCTCGACGCCACTGGATTAGATGTTCACAAACTCGTCGACAAACTACTCTATGATCATGGAGTGCTAGTACTACCGGGAACCAGCTTCCCAGGAGAACTAGGCAAGGACTTCGTGAGACTAAGCTTCGCTACATCAATGCAAGACATCGAAAAAGGAGCAAAGAGAATAGTTGAGGCGGCTAAGAAACTAACACAGGGTTAACGCTTATACCCAATCTTTCTAAGGAATTCTTTCCTCTCTTCAATATCGTCTTTTTCTTCGACGCCTAAAGGCGTAAATCCATCCGCCACGCCGAGTAACGCTCTCTGCTCGCCTAGATCAGCAACAATTACTTTGAGGGGGTTAGCGGTTGCCGCCTCGATTGAAACTACTTCTTGCACGTTTTTGATGGCGTTTATGACGTTAATGGGCCATCCCCCTCTGAGGTAGATTACGAATACATGTCCTGCTGCGATCTTCTTACATGCGTTAACGGCAAGCTCCGTTAGTTCATCGTCGTTTCCATCTTTTCGAATGAGCCGTTTACCGCTGGCTTCGCAGAATGCTATACCAAATCGTAGAGATGGGCAGGATGTAACTAGAGCCTCATACAGGTCCTCTACGGTTTTTATGAAGTGGCTCTTACCTATAATGACATTGGTGCCGTCGGCTATAGGTATGTCTATGACTTCC
>JAADGB010000094.1 GCA_013152575.1 Thermoproteota archaeon
TTCAGTACCATGATTAGTGATGATTGTCTTTGCGATCCTATTATCTCGCCGAGAAAGATGTTGTTTACTAGCGCGTTGAATGACGAGTTTACAAAGTCTTGGTTGTTGAGTATAATTGCTGATTTTGCCCATACTAGTACTCCGTTGTCGAATCTTGTGGCGTATAACTGCTGGATTGTTTCGTTATTGAATGATCCCGCCATCAAGTCTGCGATGGTGTTAGGGTTTTGGCTGAGTGTTGTTATTCCGTTTAGTTGTAGGTTTATGCCTATCGCTTGTGACTTCTCTATGTAGAGTGTTGGCGTTGTCTGTGCTGTTGTATTATTGCTTGGTATTGCTCCTACTATTGTTGCGATTAGGAAGGTGAATAATAAAAAACTTGTGATGGTTTTATTCTTCATTTTGATTCCACTCTATGTGAATAGGCCGAGGGAGAGGTTAAATACAAGTATATTTATTTTATTTTTATATGTTTGGTATAGTTTAGAAGTAGATGAAGAAAATGAGAGCCGAACCAATAATAACCGACAATATAATCGATGCGTAGGTCTTCAATAGCACTTTACCCATGCTCGACTCGAAATAATCCACTGTCAAAGCCAGACAGAGGTGTACTGGGCTACCCATCACACCCATAAATCCACCTAAATATGCAATGGCCAGTAGCCCCCACGCTACTCCACCGCCTGTCAGTAGGTATGGTGTTAGTGCTGGCATTGCTGTAGAGGCGAAGAAGTTCTCGCCCCCAGCAGCTAGTCCCAAGATGAACGGTACCATGAATACAAGTACCAGTTCATTAATTCCTAGGCTATTAGCGAAACTCTCCATTGCAAGCCCCATGTTGGTCTCGAGCAGCAGGTTTTTGAAGTATAGGCTCTCCAATAGTACTAGGTGGATTGTCGGTTTAACAGCTAGCTTCAGAGCATTTGCTAGCTGGGTTTTGTTGGGTCTCCAGAAAGCGATGAATAGTGCTACTACTATTACGAGTGAGTAGAGCATGGGGGTCCCTGAGAAGAAGAGTATCACAAGTGCTAGTAGTGGTGATATCGATGCGAAGAATACTCCCATGGTAGCACCGGTTGAGGGGCAGAATATTCTTTTTAGGATAGGGTATGATACGATGACTCCAGCGAGTATTGCTGCCAGCGTGCCTACCCATGAGTGGCTCACAACGTCGATTGGGCTAATGTAGAGCACGCTTGCAGTGATTACGACGCTTTGGAAGAGTGGCCATGAAGGGACCCACAAGTGTCTAAACCAGTAGTTTAGATAGGTTGAATCGTCCCTTGACAATTTCGCCTCATTGAGATACTTGTTCCTTAACGCAATGGCTGAAACGAGTGCCCCTCCTGGCATAGGCATTAGGCCTATCAGTGCGGGAACACCTGTTAGTGCTAGCTTACAACTCGATGATGCGAGTGAATCAACCATCTTTTCGAGCAGTCCGGTCTCTTTCATTAGGCCAGCGAGTAGCATTGAGAAGAATATGTATACGAATACTCGAATATCGTTCCACTCCAGAAGCCTAGTGGCGGAGTTGTAGACTTGGGAGGGTGTGGCGCTTAGCACCGCATATATTGCTATCATCGCGGCGATTACAATGTAGACTTTCCTTATCTTAGAGGCGAGTAGTATAAGTACAGCATATGCTGCTATGAAGCCCCATACAGGGTTTATCTGCACATTACCGCACCTTCGCCAGGTTAGCGTGATTCCACTAGATTCCTCCATCTAATGTAGTCCAATATATCGGTTACCATTACTTTAGCCGTCCTCCAAGCTGGCCCAGCGGGTCCCTTAAGGACTATCTCTGTTCCTTCAAGAGTGAATACAATTACGTTCTCCTCGCCCTCAGCCGTAGCCAGCGGATCATCTCTGGGAATAACCTCTGGTCTCACCCTGTAGACGCCTTCCTTGAAGTCCGCATAAGCGATGTACTTTACTCTCTTACCCTCGCGTAAGCTGTTCCTAACTACATCTTCACCAATAGAGTCCACTGGCGTCCGTTCAATAAGGTCCAGTTTCACGTCGGCACCTAGCGTGTTGGATAATATGACGAGTTTAGCCGCTGGATCCCAGCCATGTGTATCTATTCTTGGATCCGGCTCAGCCAGCTTAGCCTTAATTGATTCCCTAATGGCCTCGTCAAAGCTGAGCCCTCTCTCAACAAACCCTAGAATGTAGTTGGTAGAAGCGTTCAAGACCGCTCTAATGCTCTCGACTCCCCTGAGTCTTAGTCCAAGGGCGGCATCGATAGCAGGGGTTCCCGCAGCTACAGTGGCTCTGTAACCAACGTAGACTCCCGCCTTATCGGCATCCTCGAGGAAGCGGCGTCCCTCCAGTGCTAGGACGGTCTTATCGGCTGTTATGATTGAGATCCCTTCTTCGATTAGACCGTAATATATCGACTTGTTAGGCTCTCCGGTGGAATAGCTTGGCGGCATAGTTATCATTGCTAAATCTGCATCCCCAACCACCGATGCCTCAACGGGACCCATGCCTTCACGGAAACTTTCATGCTCGTGTAGCTTCTTACCTTCTTGGGCGAGCTTAACTGCGTATGCCAGGTCGCCTGGTCCTGCGACGATAACTGATCCTCTGCTCGATGATATCGATGTAATGTTTACGTCTAGTTCCTTCCTTACCTCTACAAGGCGTAGGAGAAGTTCTCTCCCGACATTGCCGAATCCTATTAGTGAGACGTTTATCATGCTACGCCACCTAGGTGTGCTCCAATACCTTAATCTTTGATTTTGAAAGTGAGATGGTTCTTGATTAAATGGATAATCACTTAAGCCCTAGCCTTCTTAGGGCCTCATCCACTAGTAGTTCAGCGTCGTCTTCCTCGAGCCCTGACTCGGCTAGATACCTCTTTACATGTTCTACTGCTTCTTCTCTTGATGCTGCTTTCTTTACTATTTCGACTATCTCTTCCATGACCTTAATCCTCTTCTTCGAGGCCTCTTTCAAATCTCCTCTAGCGAATTCTATCTCTCTTCTCTCCCAGCCCTTTGGAGTAAGGTAGACCCTGTAGACAGGACCTGGTCTTCTCGTCCTCCCCAGGTAGAGTAGTGGTTTGTACTCTTGTAGCCGCCACATCCCATTTTCGAAGTCTTCAACTGCATATGCGGCCACAGCTTCACCTATGAATATGTCGTGGTCGCCCGCCTTCACAATGTCAACGAGCTTTAACTCTACTGCCGCGCTGGCCTCAGCTACTATGGGTACGCCGAGTACTTCTCCTCGTACTATGTGAAAGCCTGCTCTTGCTATCTTGTTCTTGTAGAATCTCTCTGATACATCACCTAGGTAGGGCATCCTCTCAACATAGCGATAATCCAGCAGGTTGAATGCGAATTTGCGGCTCTTATAGACGAGCTTGTAAGTATATCTCTCGGGTGCTATAGCCACTGCAAGTAGTGGTGGCTCAAAGGAAGCCTGCATCCACCATGCTGCTAGCATTCCACCAACTCTACCATTGTACTCAGCCGTTACCAGGACTGGCACTACAGGATAGAGCATTCTCTCTAATACGTCTAAATCGACCTTTCTCACAGGAACACCCCCATCATTTAATTATATAGAGATCCAATATAACTACAGCCTAGATACGATCATAGCATCTATAAGGAAGTCATAGTCGATGTAATAGCTATGCCATGTTTCAGCGTAAATACTTGCAGAGAGAGACTACATAGATTCAGTGAAAGGAAACAACGTAATCAGGGGGTGAATGAATTGTCACTACAACTGGAGAAAATATTCTATGATTTCATAAAGCAGGTAGCAACAGGGATACCAGAAGACGTTTACAACAAGATAAAAGAAGCATACGAGGCAGAGACAGTCCCTGCAGCCAAAGAGCAGCTTAAGGCTATACTAGAAGACATGCAAATAGCCTGTAACAAGCAAAGACCAATATGCCAAGACACTGGAACACCATATGTATGGATCGAATGGGGGGAAGACTTCCCAGTCAAACCGTCAAAGATAATTGAAGAATTCAAAAATGCCCTAAGAAAAATTACAAAAGACGGCTACCTCAGGCCTAACGCTGTCGATCCTCTGCGTGGCCGTAACTCTGGCGATAACACTGGGAGGTATATTCCATGGATCCATGTAGAACCGGTGCCAGGAGACAAACTAGTAGTTCACTTGATGACGAAGGGAGGAGGCAGCGAGGCTCCCTCCACACTCATAATGTCAACTCCGTTGAAGGGATTCGAGAACTTAAAGAGAGGCGTTGTTGAGGCAATTGCCAGAGCAGGCCCACTACCCTGCCCACCGTTAATCGTTGGAGTCGCTATAGGCGCGGGAGCTGATATAGTCATGACGCTAGCGAAGAAAGCTCTACTAAGGCCTGTAGGCGAGCGACATCCGGACCCTGAAGTGGCTAAGCTCGAGGAAGAACTACTAGAGGCTCTGAATAAGCTGGAGCTAGGACCCCACGGCTTCGGCGGCAAGCTCACTGCACTCGACGTCAAGATGGAGTATTCATACAGGCACCCAGCCACATTCGCAATAGGAATTGTCACAAGCTGCTGGGCCACTAGGAGGGGAAGCATCGAGATCATGCCAGACGGCTCCTACAGGATGTTGACCAAACACCTGAAGCCCCGAGACGGGGTTTGTTCCCTTTAGGAGGTGAAATGGTATGAGTGAGGCAAGAGTGTTTCACTTGAAGACCCCTCTCACGGATGAAGACGTTGAAAAGCTGCGTGTCGGAGACATTGTTTACATAACTGGAATAATGGTGACTGCGAGGGACGAGGCACACAAGGAGATCCTGGAGACTCTCGAGAAAGGAGAGAAGCTCCCCATAGACCTGAAGGGCCTAGTTCTATATCACTGCGGGCCAGTGGCGAGGAAGAGGCCAGACGGCTCATGGGAGATAGTTGCGGCGGGTCCCACAACTAGTATGAGGATGGAGTCAGTAGAGGCAGAGTTCATTGAAAAGACGGGTGTCAAAATGATCGTAGGTAAGGGAGGAATGGGTAAGAGGACGGCTGAAGCTATGAAGAAACACAAA
>JAADGB010000095.1 GCA_013152575.1 Thermoproteota archaeon
ACGAATATTGTGGAGTCTCCGCTCTTCGTTATATTCACCAGTTTCTCTCCTGGAGTGTCAGGAGCCTTCATCTGGATGAACTTTAGCGAGTAGGCCGTATAGTCTAGTCCGAAGTATCCTCCGAATCCTAGTATGCTGCCATAGTCCTGTATACCATACTTCTGCACAAGATACTTGCCATCGATAATGTCTTGCTTGGTGAAGAGGACTGTTCCGTCAGTCGTCACTACCTGGTCTGGTATTGGTGGCAGGTTCATGAAGGTGTATGCCGCGGCCGCAAAGTATACGACGTATACTAGTATTGCGACGGCGAGGACGAGTTTCGCCCATCCATTATTACCGTTACCCGGCAAAACCATTCCACCCCAGTGGTCATCAGATTTCATGAATGCTGGGAGGGAGATAGTAGAGGCAACGGATAACCTGGTTAACCCCGTCCCACGGCTGGAACACAAGATAATTTATACATGCATGGATACTTAGATGGAATCGTGTACTATGGTCTGCGAGGCTGCATAGTCTATGAAGCTCGTAAAAGTGGTTATAAGGCAGTGCGAAACTCTCCGCGCGCTAGACGCCGATGAATACCTAGGGACCCGGATAGGCTACTGCCCCTCAAAGATAGAACACATAGTAGTCTCGGGTAGGAGAATACACATATTCAGGAAAAACTGCGAGGACTGCGTACTAGCAAAACTCATGAAGACGACCCATGTCATAGGACTACCAGTCATAAGGAAAGACGAGACAATACACTTCATAGTAAGAGAAACCAGGAGAGCCATGAAGATACTCAAGGAACACGAGCAAGACATACTGAAAATGGAAGAGGTAGACTACAGGGAAGTCTACCTTACATTAAGACAGAAAGAAGCCTTAAGACTGTTAGCGAATGGTGAAGCATCGAACATAAGCAGGTTAGCACGTAAACTAGGAATCTCAAAGCCCGCAGCCCTGAAACTAGTAAAGAACAGCATCCGTAAACTTGCGAGCAGATACTCCTAAACACTAAACCAGAATGACATTAGTTCGTAATCCAACTAGGACTCCATGGTTCTATCGAAGTAGTCGAGGAGGAGAGGAGGGACCAAGCCGATTACATGGCCTGCTCAACAGTTGGTATTGGGCAGCCTTCACTCTCGAGTAGTCGTGTTAGGAACTCTTCAAACACTTCTACAGGCACGAGGCCGACCAGTCTATCAACCTCTCGGCCACGTCTAAACGCGATGATCGTGGGGGTCCCCATAATATAGAACGCACCAGCAACCTCATAGAGGCGTGCCGCGTTTACCTTGAAGAACATCATCCTATCGCCAAGCAACTCGGCAGCTGCTTTCACCAATGGCTCCATCATTCTACAATAGGGGCACGTCGGGGTATAGAAGAAGCCTAATGCTAGACGGCACCCGCTAACGGCGCGGCGGAATCCTTCGATGCTAGTGACCTCAATCAAATCCCTTCTAGGCTCAATGGTGCAGCACTTCTTTCTCCTCTCCTCTTCAAGCAAAGCTTTCAGTAGCTTTTCACGAGCTAGCTCTAACGCCTCGCTGTCAATGCTGTTATCGCTTATCGGCGTCATATCTTTATCCCCCGGTACGCTCATAGTAGGGGGCTAATAAAAAGTGATACATATTCAGTTCTGCTCTCGTTTATAGAACTATTAGTAGTATTTATTATTAAAAAGATATCGTAAGAATGGATTACATATATAACAAAAAACAGTAAAATATATACTCATAGTAATACGCTCCAATCCTTCATACCATCATTGGTGCAAGAAGAGATGGTAAATGTAGGAGACAAAGCTCCATTATTCACCCTCCCGAACCAAGACTTGGAGAAGGTCTCACTTGAAGATTTACTATCCAATGGAAAACCCGTCGTTCTAGTATTCTTTCCAGCGGCATTTAGCCCTGTATGTACAAGGGAATTGTGTAATTTCCGGGATAAGATGGCTAAGCTTGGCAAGGCCAACGCGGTAGTTGTGGGTATTAGTGTTGATAATCCTTGGTGCTTGAAGGAGTTCAAGCAGGTTAACAGGCTGCCATTTGATTTGCTAAGCGACTTCAACCGGGAGGTTATCGAGCTCTATGATGTTGTCTTGGAGGATCTTATTGGATTCAAGAGGGTTGCTAAGAGGGCTGTTTTTATTGTGTCGCCGGATGGTGTTGTTGCTTGGAAGTGGGTTAGTGATGATCCTGGTGTTGAGCCCGATTATGATGAGGTTATTAGGGTAGCAAACTCTATTGCTGGTTAATTTTTATTGTTTTTTATTGTTTTCAGGGTTTATATAGTTTGCTATATGTTCTTTAACAATGTTAAAGATATAATCCCTACGAGAAACAGGGAAAACCGGAGAAGAAAATTGAACAGTGAAAACAGCGAGGTAAGATTCCTCCTAGGGGGCCCACAGGGAACAGGCCTCGAAACAGCCTCACAAGTCATATCATCAGCATACGCAATGAAAGGATACCGAGTATACTCAAGCAGAGAATACTTCTCCAACATCAAAGGCAGACACAGCTACATCAACGTGAGAGTACACGCAAGTAAACAGCCAAACGCTCCAATAGAAACGCCACACATAATTGCAGGGATAGACGCGGAGACGATACTAACACACTTCACAGAAGCAAGACAAGACACCATCATAATATATGATAAGAGGCAGGAGAGTACATCCCTAAAATCAATACCAAGCATGGAAAAGGAGTTGAAAGAGAGAATAATGAAACTACTAGGCACAAGGGACCCCACTGTAAAGGATGCCTTAAAATATGCCGAGGAGAATCTGGCCGCTACGCCACTACCTCTAGACTACAAGGCCATACTCGACGAGTTCGCAGAGACTATGGGAATACCAAAATTCCAGGCTAAGAGGTACCTCAACACTATCATAATTGCCGCGGTAGCAAACATAACAGGCTTAACACTAGAAGCGCTGAGGAGGGGATTCGAGAGGAGATTCCATGGCAGGGAGAAGATTATCGTAGAGAATATGAAGTTAGCCGAGATGGTCTATGAGAAGACAAGCCAGCTAAAAGGGAGATACTCGCTCGTTGAGGCAAGGGACCCTCCAGGCGAGTACCTAGTTGTTACGGGTAACGATGTCGTGGGAATGGCGAAGATCGTGGGAGGGCTACGATTCCAATCCTACTATCCCATCACCCCCGCGGCCGACGAGAGCTTCATGCTAGAAGCCCATGAAAACCTAGCCATGTACAAGGATGATCTTGGAGGAGTCATAGTATTCCAGACTGAGGACGAGATAGCCGCGATAACAGCAGCGATAGGAGCAGCGTTGACGGGAGCAAGGGCTGCGACTGCTACCAGCGGGCCGGGATTCGACCTCATGGTTGAAGCCCTAGGATGGGCTGGAATAAACGAGGTACCAGTGGTTATAACCTACTACCAGAGAGGCGGTCCAAGCACTGGACTACCGACGAGAGGAGGTCAACAAGACCTATTCTCAGCCCTGTTCTCGAGCCACGGAGAGTTCCCCAGGATCGTCATAGCGAGCGGGGACCATGAAGAGGCCTTCATGGACGCTATCAAGGCGATGAATTGGGCAGAGAGATACCAGACACCAGTCATACACATACTTGACAAGTTCCTAGCAAATGCGACAGTAACCCTACCTTCACCAAGGATAGAGGAGATACTCATAGACAGGGG
>JAADGB010000096.1 GCA_013152575.1 Thermoproteota archaeon
CTTGTACTCGTAGAGTAGTGCCTTCTCAACCTCGTATGTGGAACCTATGTTCTTTATCTCAACTCTTTCCCCGCCTTCTAAGCTGATGTTAGCATCTACTCTGAAGGCTCCTTCAAGCCTGGGGTTCACCGCTCCTATGTATTCGAGGCTCAATAGGAGGTATTCTACGAAGGCTCTTGCTGCTCTGGGGCTTGGAATATCTGGTTCTGTAACGATCTCCAGTAGAGGGACCCCGCTTCTATTATAATCCACGAGGACATGCCTGCTTGTAACTATTGATCCCTCCGGATAGACCGATCTTCCAGGGTCCTCCTCGAGGTTCAACCTTCTTATCCTGACCTTCCTCCACTCCCAGGTATCCGGGTCCAGATACTCGAATTCACCGCCGAGGCATACTGGGGCTCCTCCCGCCTTCTCGTACTGGGTTATTTGATAGTTCTTGGGGAGATCTGGGTAGAAGTAGTGCTTCCTGGTAAATACGATTGCATCGGGTATTCGGCAGTTGAATATCATGGCGGCTGCTAAAGCTAGTATCACTGCCTTCTTCGATGGTACTGGGAGGGCTCCGGGTAGTCCTAGGCAGACTGGGCATACGTTCTCGTTGGTGGCGTATACCCGGTAGTTGCTGTCACACCCGCAGAATAGCTTTGTTCCTGCCTGGGTTAGCTGGACGTGGACCTCTAAGCCTATCTTCATCTTCATAACGCATACACCCCCCGGAGCCCTGTTATCTCCTCTATCAGGAGGCCTGTGTTGAAGAGATCCTCTTCACCCCATGGCCTGGCCATCAACTGTATTCCAACGGGTCCCTCACTAGTTGTTGCTATGGGTAACTGTAGGGCTGGCACACCAGCCAGGTTAGCCGTCACTGTTGCTAAGTCTAGTGCGTATAGGCTTAGCGGATCACTTATCCTTTCACCTAGTCTCGGCGGTGGTACTGGGCTTGTTGGTGAGGCTATTATGCAGTCTCTCGTTAATCCGAGTACTTCGTCCCTCACCATCCTCCTCACTCTGGTAGCCAACACGTAGTATTCGTCCCTGTAGCCCTCGCTTAACACGAATACGCCCATTGCAATTCGTCTCTTTACCTCCCTCCCAAATAGCATGGATCTTACTCGGATATTCTGCTCCTCCCATGTCGGCATCTTGAGGGACCCGCAGTTGTAGATGCCTCCGTCATAGCGGGCTAGGTTGCTTGCAGCTTCAGCCATCGCAATGATGTAATATGTTGGCAGGACATACCTCTGTGATTTGAGAGATACGTAATTTACATCGGCTCCATTTGCTTCGAGCTTCTCGATAACCCTGTTGAATGCTTCAACTACCTGTTTTTGTGACGCTTCTAGCACCTCTTTGATCACACATATCTTTAGTTTACTGGGATCGGCTGGTTGAAGTCTCTCCAGCTCGATTCCCGGTCCCTTGATACTTGTCGCGTCTAGAGGATCGTAGCCCGAGATAACCTTGTAGAGGAGGGCGGTATCGATTACGCTTCTCGCCATAGGCCCGATCTGTTCGAGGCTATTCGCGTATGGGATTAATCCTCGCCTGCTTACAGCCCCATAGGTGGGTTTCAGCCCGACTGTAGCCGTATATGCTCCAGGTAACCGTATGCTGCCTCCCGTATCACTCCCCAGTGCAAGATCGACAGCCCTATAGGCTAGTGCAGCACCGCTACCACTACTACTTCCTCCAGGGACCCTTTCTAGATCCCACGGGTTCCTGGTTGGTCCGAAGGCGCTGAATTCTCCAGTACTACCCATGGCGAACTCGTCCATGTTGGTTTTTCCAACGATTATAGCTCCTGCCTCGAGGAGCCTCTCCACTACGTAGGCATTATATGGTGGCTGGTAGCAGGATAGCATTCTGCTACCTGCTGTTGTTGGAAGCCAACTCGTTGATATGTTATCCTTTACTGCAACTAGGACTCCTTCGAGTGGTCTAGGTTCTCCGCTTCTTATCCTCTTTGACGCCTCCTCTGCTTTGGCTCTGAGCTTGTTGTAATCGTCTATAGTGATGAACGCGTTCACGGTTTTTTCATGCCTAGTTATACGTTCCCATGCCTTCTCGAATGCTTCTACGGGATCGTAGTCTCCTGTTTGGAGCTGTTGGTATATTGTGGTCATTGTTTACCCCTCCATGGGAATTTTACAAATCCCTCTTCGACTTCGACCTTGAGATCCTTAATGTTGACTTGGTGGTAAGCCTCCTGGATTCGTAGGTGAGATTCAGTCTCCCATACATGGTAGAGGGGTTGTTTACCCTCGACGAGGCGTTTGGCTTCAGAGAGGGTTGAGAAGAACTCTCTGATTGACTCTATCGCTTCGCAATCCTCCGGTTGCAATTCCAGCCTTGCTAGCCGTGATAATGTTGAGAGCGTTTTCTCGCAATCCTCCACGGTAGTGCCCAGGAATTGTCTAACATGCCTGGAGATTATAACTTATGGCTTGTGACTGGTAGGATGGGTTAATACTTGATTTTAATACTGTGAACGCCTGCCGATGGAGGCCTATGAATTAAACCGGATGATCCGTATATGGTGATTTGAGAGGGGAACTTATGACATGGATAGAATAAGGGTCAGTATAGTATCATACACTGAAAAAGGCGAGAGATTGGTAGCTTCAGCTTCTAAAGTCACACTCTCTCGTAAACCCTTCCAGAAGATAATTGAAATGAGCGACGAGGAAGTAGAGAAGTGGATAATGGAGACTTGGAGGCGGCAACACTTCAGCCCGTGGGAGCATTCAACTTATACCTGGGTTGTTGAGGGATGCTCTAGGATCTGTAGCCACCAACTTGTGAGGCATAGGATAGCAAGCTACACGCAACAGAGTATGAGATACACAGAGGGTGCTCTGAGAGAGATTGCTCTTAGAGCGTCAAAAATGGTCGGAATGGATTGTCCCGAGTCGCCTAAGCGTGCACTGCCGCGAGAAACATACTCGTGTTACTCTGATGCGTTGAAGAAGGCTGCTAACCTCCTAGACGGTGATAGTCTTGTTGATTTGGCTCGGTTGGCCTACGTTATACCTCCTACCTTGAGAGATAACTCTGCAGCTATTGTTTCCAGACAGTATATTGAAGCGACTGCGGCCTACTATGAATTACTTGCTAATGGTGTTCCTAGGGAGGATGCACGGTTCGTTATTCCCAACGCTGTTAGAACCCGGCTTACAGTCACTATGAACGCTAGAGAGCTCGTACAATCATTTCTTCCATTGAGGATGTGCACGAAAGCGCAATGGGAGATTAGGTGGATTGCCTGGCAGCTGTGGAGGGAGCTTGTGAAGATTCATCCACGTCTCTTCAAATGGGCCGGGCCTAGGTGTGTGTATTTGGAGAATGTAGTGAGGGATATGCCGGTTAGCTTGGATGAGCTGTTAGAGGATTCTTCTGAGCTGGTGATTCCTCGATGTCCAGAGCTAGTTCCCCGGGAGGGGATCAAGAATTGTATTAGGCATGCAATGAGTTCCTTGAACAGAGTTTAAGTGAGTCGTTTTTATTATGACGGATACATAGTTATTCTTAGTGAGGGCTAGCTAATGACTCGTAGACGACCACTACTACCAATAATAACATTTATAATAATTATTATATTGAGTGTTGTGACCAGCAGCGCTGTA
>JAADGB010000097.1 GCA_013152575.1 Thermoproteota archaeon
TGCTCGTAGAGTCTACGGTTCCTGTTGTAGTCGCCTAGGCTAATCGATACTATGCTACTCTTATTCTTTTGTTTGAAACCTTCACTCAACACTTCTACTTCCGTGTTTTCTAGCTGTTCGACGAGTAGAGAGTGCAGCTTGAATACATGATTTTCTATCTCTCCTATGCCAATATTATTCAGGTACTCTATACTGGACCTAGCCGCTACCATGCTATGGTAAAGCTGACCCGTGGGGGCTCCAAATCTCTGTCCGTCACTCCTTAAGGGCAGATCGTCGTCACAGTTCTTCCTTGGATCGCTCCAATAGTTAGACCAATCGCCAATCTCTGAGTTGGCCAATCCATAGTATGGCGGCTCTAACTCCATTAGCCCTTCACCAACAATGCACACCGCGGTGTTGGAGTGAGGTGCTAGAAGCCATTTCTTTGGAGAGGCTGCATAGCCATCAGCCCTATTCTCCCCCTCTCTAAGTGATAGTACGCCGAAATGCTGTACTGCATCGACAACGACTTTTACGCCCCGCTTGTGGGCATAGCTGGTTATTTCGGCTAGATCAGGCCTATAACCAGTTACCCAGGTGACCGCCGAAACAAGGAGGACATCTACACTATCATCCACTGCCTCCTTCATTGCATCTTCTATAACACCATTATACACACGCACATCACATCCGTGAGATTTGCAATAGGATTTAACCATCAACACGACTCCAGGGAACTCCTCGCTTGTAACCGCTACCTTACTCGGCTTGGTTGCCGCTACCATCTTGTAGATACAGTGGGATGTTGACTCGCCCACTCCCACTTGGTGTATATTAAAGCCGTACATGGAGGATATGTTGCTCCTGATTTTTTCAACCTCGCTCCACATTAGGTCCGAGGCTTTATCTGGATTCGAGGCCTGGAACCTCAATGCCTCTCCTGCTTCTATTATCGCCTTGTCGGGAGCCAGACCCAACGAGGCTGTATTCATATAATGCTTATGGTACTTGAGGCTTATCGAGAAGTCGCTCGCAAAGTCCAATTTGGCCTGCACCACTCTATACAGGAAACTATCCTCTACCTTATATCCACTTGACCCCCGGGCAGAGGCGTTAACAAGTACCTAGAGACCTTCGAACCTCGCTGGATAAGTGTGAATAATACGCTCTTGACAGAGTCCGGTACTGACGTGTATCGGCTCTGCATGCCTTCTGGGCATACTCTCTAGCCTTATCCATGTCACCCTTAGCCGCGTAGACAGACGCACAGCTACAATACGTTATAACCATCTGTGCGAGACTCATATCCCCATATCCTTCCAGCTCACTGCATATACTGATAGCCTCATCAAACCTTCGAAGGGCCGCCAGTACTGTTGCCTTTATAGAATCTATCCAAGGCATCAGTACCTTCATGTAGTATTTTTCAGCCAGCTTCTTAGTATCATTTATTTGGTCTAGGGCCCTCTCGTACTCACCCATAGACAATAGGACCTGGCTTATCCGGATATCAATATGTAGCTCCTGATACCATAGGCCTAAAGCCTCGGAAAGCCGCTTAACGTTCAATAACCTTTCAAGGGCGCTGTTGAAGTCTCCTTTCAACTCGTAGATCGTTGCCTCACCGAGCAGAGACCATAATATGCTTCCGTAATCCTTGGATTTGCTTGCAGCCTCCTTACCCTTCTCCACGTACTCCGACGCCTTCTCAAAGTTGCCCTGAACAGAGTATAGTTTGGCTAGGTTAGCATACACTATATAGGCGATTATTGAGTCTTTGACCTCGCCAAGCAGAGACTCGGCCTTAACGAGATCCTCCATTGCACCCTTTAGGTTACCCTCAGAGATCCTCTGGAAGGCCCTATAGGCAAGTGCCCTTACCTGCAGATCTATCTGGTTGAAGAGCCTGGACAACTGATAAGCCTCCGTCAGGTAGGATTCAGCCATGTGACTACCAGATAGTCGCGATACGAGTCCCAAGTCAAATAGTATGTATGACTTCAGCCTCTCACTACGTATCTTTTCAACCGTCTCCTCCAGTATCATTTGATAGTCAGATAGGACCTCCATGCATGAGGGATCATTGGTCTCAATCCTCTTCTTTACTACCGTTGCGATTCGATCATAATCCTTAACCGTATAGTAGTACCTAATGGCTTGGAACAGAGATATGTAGCCATCTCTCCACAGGGAGTCCACGTATTCATTCAGCAACTCTGGCTGCTCTTCCGATTTCCTAACTATGGATTTGAGGAACTCATGTGTCGTGTAGCCAGAATCCTCCCTGTAGACGAGGCCTCTCGATACAAGGCGGCGGAGGGCCCTCTTAACACCTCGCTTTATCATCTTACCAAGTATGTCCTCGCTGAGGGGCTCAGGAAATATTGCTATTATCGTGAACACTTCTCTCTCCACAGGGTCAAGACCAGTCATTATGGAGGATAGTATAGACTCGTAGGCGCCGATCCAGTAATCGACATCCCTGTACTTTAGGCTTATACCATAGAGCTTAGCAAGCAATGGGTGCCCGCTAGTACCCTCGTAAACCTCGTCTGGATCCACCTCTGCACCCGCTGCTCGCTTAGCAATGAGAGCTACTGCCTCCTTATCAAGAGGGGATAATCTGATTACCTTGAAGCCTTCCTCCATTATGAATGCTTTAGGGGGCTCTCTTGAAACCAACACCACCCTGTATCCATCGGCGGAAGAAGCTATCCTGAGTATGTAATGCTCTAGCTCCCTACTCGCATTATGGAAATCGTCAAAGACCAGTGTCAAGGCCGATCCTTTGAGCGATTCAATAGTTTGTTCTATGACATCGCTTGGGTCTGGCATAGGTTTCGATGCAACTGCTAACAACTCTTTCTTGCCAAGGGATCCCAGTGCGCAGGCGATTTTCCTTGCAACTGCTATTACTCCATCCCATTCCCTAACAGTATGCCAGAATACCTTTTCCTCACCCGATAACGACTTAGATACTAGGAGTGTCTTCCCAATACCTACAGGTCCCCAAAGATACAGAGTCCTCCACTCATTAGCCACTATCTCATTGAACTCCTTCACTCTACCCACTAGTTCATCGGTTATCCGAGGCGGTATTCCACACGATAGGTCAACGCTTGCATCAATCGACTTACCATCGATAACTATCTTCCCCTTAGCCAGATCAAGGCGTATGTCCGATACCGTTAATCGGTATATTCGGGCCGTGCCGCCCGAAACCCTGATCCATTCGCCCCTCACGATACCAAGTTTCTCGAGTCTTTTGAGTCGCCTCGAGATGTCTGTCTCCGATCGCCCTAGGATCCTTGAAAGTTCCCGGGGATAGGTTGGAGATATGGAGAGGAACATTATTATCTCTAGGTTGACGGGGTTTGATAGTATCTTGAATATCTCGCTTATCTTCGACTGCTCTTGTTCAGATTTTTCCAAGCTTTATCTCCTGTGCCTCTAGGTTATACCTGTTGTAGGGTCCCGGTAACTGGGGGGTATATGTTTAACGTATAGTGATACTAAATAA
>JAADGB010000098.1 GCA_013152575.1 Thermoproteota archaeon
ACCTTTGTTAGTGCCAGGTCGACTGTTACTTTAGAGAGATTGTCTCCGTCTAGTTTTATCATAAGTAGTTTTGCTGACGCTATTGTGTTATCTGCATAGTCTTGTTTCAATACTATTGTGAATGTTTCTCCTGGCATTACTATGGTTGGGAGGCCTGGTCCAATGTTTAGAAGTGGGTTCGGGATTGCAGCCTTGTTGATGTTGGGTAGTGTACCGTCTCCTTGTGTTTGAGCGTTTGTTAAGTAGAGGCCTACTGGGAGTACGAGTAATGCTAGGAGTAGGAAAGCTGTGATGGTTTTTGAGGGTGTGTTTCGGGGCATGTGGATCCCTCGCTTATGTATTGTTTACTCGTGGGGTATAAAAAACTATATATAGTAATTAAAATATGGGAAAAAGTGTATTGTTATTACTTACGTAGGAAGTATACTGCGCCGGCGATTATTATCAGTATTATTATGATGGCGCCGATTATCAGGCCAGTGTTACCGCCAGCAGCGGTTGTCGTTGTCTCGGTTGTCGTAGTTGTTGGAGCTGTAGTCGTAGTTGTCGTCGTTGTCTCGGTTGTTGTCGTGGTCGTTGTGGTTGTTGTCGTTGTTGTCTGTGGGAAGACTTCGGTTATGAGGGTCTTGAACCAGGTTATCATGTTGGTCACGAAGGTTGGACCGTCGAGTGTGACGTTGTAGTACTCCCATGCCCAGGTTGGCTCGTAGTCGCCGTATGGTGACTCACCGCTTACGACGATTAGGTCATGTGTGTCGGCGTGGTACTCTGCTGCAATGAATACGAATGTGAAGTTGCCAGCGCCCTTACCGTATACTAGGGTGTCGTATACCATTGGTAGTGGTGGGTTGTTGTCTCCGATGTAGCTGGTGTTGCCGCTCCAAGCGATCCTTATGAGGCCGTCGAAGGTCTCGTTTACAATGTCGTGTGGGTTACCCTGGTCGTCTACCCATATGAGTGGGGCTGGACCGTGGGCTAGTATCGGGTGTGTTATGCCCTGTGAGATGATGTCGGTTCTAAGCTCTGGGACGTTGTCTGGGTTCACGTATGCCAAACACCTATAGAATCTTCCAGCGTTGTGTATGTCGTCGTAGAAGCTTGCATACTCGATCCTTAGCTTGGCTCCGATGTACTCTAGGAGGTCGTTAACATACACCTGCGTGGCGTTACCGCTACCATAGTCGCTGTCTCCCGCTACCCAGAGTACCTTGTTGCCCTGTGCAAGCCAGTCAGCAATAGCCTGCATCTCGTCTGGCGAGAAGGCTATTGTAGGCTGGCCAATTATGAGGACATCGACTCCCGCTAGCGTGTCAGCAGTTATTGGTCCCTCAGTGATGTTAACCCAGTTGACAAACGTGATATTACCCTGTATGAAGCCGAGATACTTGTCGCTCTCACCATGGGACAAGTCTACAGCAACCGTTATCGTTGACTCTGCATGGGCTGGCTTGACGGCGGCGTAAGCGAACGGTGATACAAGGAATACGGCTAGGAGCAGGAGGCTCCATACGATTCTGGAGTATGCCACCATGATTCACCCAATGGGACCTGCTTCGGGTATTGGGGGACCCTCATTGACCGTATAAAGGGTTTAGCCTTGAGAGTGCCCGGTGTCCGATTAATTCCGGGAATACTCTGGTCTTACAGTCAACCCGATCCCACAAGTCTAGTATTACCATGAATCCGGTATAGTTACTCTGGGCCAAGAGCTAACCCTTATTTTTAGAGGTGAGGGGAGGGTTAATCGAGGGGTAGTAGAATGCGCGTATCTAGGATATCAGCATTCGCCTTGATAGCCCTCCTCCTAGTACCTATCGCCGCCTCGGCGGTATCAACGGCTCAAGACCAGAATTGGCCCTGGGGTAATGCGTCGGAGCCATTTCCCTGGCTAGACTATCTTAAGAGTCTCCCACACGAGGACGGGGTCACATTGATTATAATTACGAGGCACGAGTCAACAATACTGGAAAAGACGAGGCAAGCCTTCCTATCATCGCCAGTAGCTAAAGAGCTTGGTATAAAGAACATCCAGTTCGTCCAAGCAGGTCCAGAACAGTGGGAGACTTACATACAGCGTGGAATCGAGAGAGGGAGACCCATTGACGTTGCATGGGGCGGTGGACCAACCCTATTCAATTATATTGATAGTAAAGGATACCTCGAGCCCCTAGACACCAGCACCCATCCAGAATACCTGGCTATAATGTATGAGATGACCAAGATACCAGAAACCATAGCTGGAGTACCAACCTATCTAAAAGGAGACGACGGTCTCATACACTGGATAGGAGCTGCGATTAGCAGCTTCGGCATAACTGTTAACCACAAACTCCTACAGCAGTACAATCTACCAACACCCCAGAAATGGGACGACTTAACTAAGCCCGAGTTCGCAAAGGAGCTACCAACAACACCACTGGTAGGAGTAGCTGACCCTACTATGAGCACCAGCAACACTAGAATGTATGAGATCATCCTACAAGGTTACGGCTGGGACCAGGGATGGAGAGTCCTAACCCTAATGGCGGCCAACGCTAAGATATACGACTCAAGCAGCGGTGTAAGAGACGCAGTCATACTGGGAGAGATAGCCGCTGGAATAACAATCGACTTCTACGGATACACGGCGATGCACCAGAACCCAGACTGTGAGTATATCCTACCACAGGGTCTAACAATAGTAAACGCCGACCCTATAGCCATAATCAAGGGTACCAAGCACCCAGTACAGGCAGCGGCATTCGTAGCATGGGTATTAAGCCAGTATGGCGGCCAGCAGATCTGGCTTGACACAGACGTTAACAGGCTACCCATTAATCCAAGCGTCTTCAACACAACTCTAGGCCAAGAGAGGCAAGACCTCCTGCAAGCCTACGAGACAGCGATAAACTCCCCTGGAATAGAGTTCAACGAGACACTAGCAGGCCTAACAGAGAGGCCAATGCAGTTCTACTTCAAGGCCACACTAGTCAAAGCCCACGACGACCTCCAACAAGTATGGGCAGCTATAGCGAAAGCATACCTTGAAGGAAAGATAACCAAGGAACAATTCGACACCCTAGTAAACAAGCTCACCGAGCCCTTCACCTTCAAGGACCCGCTAACCAACCAGGAAGTAACCTTCACACAGGAGTACGCTGTTAAGATAAGCAAGCACATAGGTGACCAAGCCGTATTCCAGGCACTCATGTCCCAGTGGGAAGACGGAGCAAGACAGAGATACCAGGAGACATACCAGCTACTCCAGCAGATGCTACAGGGTAGTACAGCAACAGGCACGCAGACAGGTACAACGACACAGGAGACCACGACGACCACAACCGGTGGAGGCGGCGTTTCAACGCAACTCATAGCGGTAATAATCGGTATAATAGTGATCATAGGGGCAGCCTACTTCATCCTAAAGAAGTAGCCCGGGGCCTAGATCCTCCTCTTTTTTATTAACCCACTAGGCTACGAGGCCATTAAGGAGAGAGTATACTCCCTGTTGCTGGAG
>JAADGB010000099.1:0-2247 GCA_013152575.1 Thermoproteota archaeon
TATAGATACCCCACCCAGCCGTCAGTAGCCCGACTAGTATCAATAAGTTACCTGCAGGGGTCAACCCCTTGGATACTAGTCGGGCTACTCTGGCTCACCTCGCGGGAGGAGAGGGGGTGGGAACGTTTGCCAAAACCTGCTCGACTATCTTCTCCTGCACCTGTGGATCGCTTGATGCTCCGGGTTTCGGAATTATCCTGTGGGAGAGCACGTGTACAGCTACCTCCTTCACGTCATCGGGGATGACGTAGTCCCTTCCGTTCATAGCGGCCCAAGCTTGGGCTGTTCTCAACAGGAATATTGCTGCTCTGGGGCTGGCTCCCAACCTTACCATTGAGTGTTCTCTTGTCGCCCTGACTATGTTGACGATATACTCTATTATCGCCTCGGCCACATTTACCTTCCTAATGATCCGTTGTGCCTCTATGACGTCTTCACTTGAAGCTACTGGTTTAACGTTGAATTCTTCTATCCTATCTATTCTCCTGAGTATCTCTTTCTCTTCCTCTAGGGAGGGGTAGCCTATGTTTATTTTCATGAGGAATCTGTCTATTTGGGCCTCTGGGAGCGGGTATACTCCCTCGAACTCTATGGGGTTCATTGTAGCTATTACAATGAATGGCTCTGGGAGCTTGTGGGTCTTTCCTTCTATTGTGACTTGTCTCTCCTGCATCGCTTCGATGAAGGCGCTCTGGGTTCGTGGGCTGGCTCTGTTGATCTCGTCTGCCAGGACTATGTTGGCGAATATTGGACCCTTCCTGAATCTAAACTCGTTTGTGGATTGGTCATATATCATTGTACCTAGTATATCGGCCGGGAGCAAGTCGGGTGTGAACTGTATCCTCTTGAATGTTAAGTCAAGACTCATTGCCAGGGCCTTAGCTAGACTCGTCTTGGATACTCCAGGGACCCCTACTAGTAGCACGTGTCCGCCAGCGTATAGTGATGCTAGTATTAGTGAGAGTTCCCGTTTCTTGCCGACTATTACTTTGGATACCTCGTCTACTATACTGGCTGTGAGTTTCTCAACTCTTACTATCCCGTCATCCACTCCTTTCACCCCTAGCTATCTCGCGGGCCTCATCGTAATCATAGGCGCCGGCGAGGGATAGCACGATTGCCAACTCATTTTCTACTCTCCTCTTTATACCTCCCCATAAGGGAATATATCTTATGAGTAGATTAGCAGATCTAACTCTCTTACAACTAGAAGCGATTTCTCTCGACAACCGGGATATCTCCCGGCCCACGGGACCCTCCCCGGGAGACAACACTCCTACATACCTTATTGCTATGTCACAAGTCCTCTTAGCATTAGACCAGAAGCCAAAAGGTAACAAATCAGTGAACGATCTACGCTCCTTTTTCCCCTTGAACTTATACTTCCGCCTCTCACCATAGATCGATGAGTAGATCGCAGCTGTAGCCAGTAATGCCGCGATCGCTCCTATAACTAATGGGATGAGATTTACTTTCTGCAACGAGTCTAACGCGAGTTTCTCAAGGGCTGTGTAAGCTCGTGAGAGAGCCATAAGCAGAACTGATGGGTGAAGGCTTAACACTAGTTGCAGGCTCTGGCTTCCAGGCGAGACGTACAGCTCCTCATCTGATACTATGAGGGTCGTATTCGGCGACTCTACCCTCTCCCTTATCAAGGCTAGTAGGTAATCGACCGATTCGTTGACTACGCTCGTTTCAAGGTTGACGGCGATAGTACTGTCAGCGATGATAACTACGCTACCCTTGGATGATCTACACTCTGCCCCGACAGCGTACCACTCACCACTATATGGCTGGCTTGGATAGGGCCATGCAGCAGCGATTATCCTGTAACCCTCATAGTTTTGGGGGAGGACTGGCCGGGCTGGATATGTTATAGGGTCACCAGTCCAAGTTATGTATCCCGTGTATCCCGTTGGCATCACGTACTCTTTCCCATCAACTATCCCGTAATAGGTGGATATCGTTGAATTGAGTATACCCTTCACTATTGGCGGGTTGACTCCGCAGATTAGTTGACTAGCCTGTATCGTGAGGTCAACTACAGGAGGCATAGGGTACTCGTCCAAGAGTATATAGTGTACCCTGATCCCCCTATTTTGAGCCGCACTCAACAACGCATATGCCTCTGCTAGACTAGCATTCTCAGGAAGAGTACTGCCTACAGCGAGATAGACAAGGTCCGTAATGTTCTCGAAACCCGGAAAACCACTTGCCCCGTATATGATGGCGGTCCTGTATCCCTTC
>JAADGB010000099.1:2260-5722 GCA_013152575.1 Thermoproteota archaeon
GCTTCCCCCACAAGATACTTGTTCCCGAGGGAGCCTCGTTTAACGGGTAGGGAGCGTTTGTTGGTATCGCTACCTTCAACAGTATATTCCTTGGAAGGTATTCTAGGCTAGCTGTAAGCGCTATAAGTATCAGGATTACTGCTAGTAGCTTCTTAGACTCCACTCGTCAACAACCTCCTGATCTCCCGTGAGCAAGCCTTTGGGTCGAGGCTGCTTTGCTTGCCTGCGAATTCCTCGACTTCATAAGCCTCTGTAACTGTCTCAATGAATGCTCTCGTTGAGGGTGAGATCTTGTCCGAGATCCTGGCCAGATACTCACGCGGGGTTTCGTACTCGTACTTGGGATACCCTCTTAGCTTCATGACATATATGAGTGATCTATAACACCATTCAGCGTTTGCATCCTTAGGTGGATATCCTACAATAGCCCTGATTACTCCTACTGTCGGCCTTAACCTTTCCCGCTCAACAGCTAGTGCAACCGCCACTAGGCCTACTGCTGCCAAGCCCAGGATACTTGGGCTGAGCGGGGATACGTGGATAGATGGAGGAGTGAATCCTCCGCCTCCCGTCTTGTTCTGGTATTCTATTCTGGCCTTCTCTGCTTGCTTAACTACTCCTTGTAGGTTGGTGAGGAATGATGTTAGGTTGACTTCTACTTCCTCTCTAGCGGTATTATTTGATGGTTGTGTTAGTATGGGTGTCCCGAATCTATCCCTGTAGATTTTCAGGGCTTTAGCATAGGTGTCCCAGTCTATTAGACCCCTCTTTGCATAGTCGTTCAGTGTTCTGAGTGCCTCGAGGGCCTCGGTTTTCGATCCATTCTGTATGCTTATGAAGAGCTGTTCTATCATTGTCTCGTTGACTTGAAGGTTGCCCTGTTCTATGGCTTGTATTATGTCCCATCCTAGTTTTCCTTGCAGGATGGATTGGATCACGCTAGAGTACGCTGCTACCTGTGGGATGTGCACCGCAGCGATGATGTATTTGCCCTTATAGGTTGAGCTCTTGTTGAATGTTAGTAGTGTAACCATGCTGTCTAATGCTGATTGTAGCGTGATCTGCGTCTCTGGAACGATACAGTCCTGTTTGGATGGGAGATCGTAGGGGTTGGGTATCAAGTAGACTGTGACTGTTTTACCATTCAACTCGATATCATGGGAGCAGGCGGGGATTTGGATCGGCTTTTGCATTGCTAAGTCTCTCACGTCGCCGGCTGCAAGTTTCTGTAGTAGTTCTCTGAGCGTTTGTAGTCCCTGTTCTGCCCCGTTGATATCGTTGTGGAGGAAGCTGAGGTGTATGCCGTATAGGAGTGATGTTATTGGGCCTAGGCTTGATATCCTCTTTCCAGTGATGTTGGCAACGTAGCTCGACTGATAGTATGCTATGTAGGAGAGGTAGGCTAAGTCATAATTGTCAACGAGTAGGGTCCCTATGGGGACTATTGTCTGCCTGGGTATGACGGGCGGGTGCCTGGGAAGCTCCTGGCCAGCTGAGACTGGTGATATAACCACCATGATTAGTAGTGCCGCGAGCGCTAGTTTCTTAATCAATGCTACATCATCCTTGCAGATTCTATATCGGAGCCTACTCCTCTACAAACACCGGTGTCTTCAGCGGTCTTAAGTACTAGTCTAGCCGCATAGCGGGGTATGCTCTTCCTCCAAACCTTGCCGAGCAGTCTAGCTATTAGGGGGAGGTTTAGTTTTGCTCCAGCCGCCCGAGGGTGACCGCCTCCTCCTAGCGCGGAGGCTATTATCTGAACATTGACACTTCTACTTCTGAGGCTGAGTCCCCCATTGTTTCTCACAATTACCGCTATGTCACTGTTGTACCGTGATAGGAGGCTGGCCCCGATGAAGCTGTTGGACGGTGGGCCTCTCTCCTTGTAGGTTGCAGCAACCACGCATTCGCCTTTAGCGACGTAGGTTTGGGCTAGGATTTTGTTGAAGTTTGCGAGTTCCCTGTCTAGGTATTCTGATAGTTTCTCCTCCATCTCCTCGTCCCAGAGTATTCCATTGGAGAATTTCTCGATGAGACGTCTCCTCCACTCAACGGGTCCCTCACCATACCTTGTGTCTGCCACGCGGAAGAGTTTCGGCGCCAGGGGGTGGTCCCATCTCCAAAGGTCTGCGGCGCACACCGCGGATTCCAGTTTTTCGAGGTATTCGTCTCGTTCTCTACCATTGTATTGTGATGCGTATCTTGCAACCACTCCGGTTGCACAGGTTGATGTGTCGATTGTTAGTCTGACACCTATAGACTTCATGGATTCTTGCCAGTCTTCTGGCCAGATGTGGTGATCGTACCAGTCTACACTAACTCCTTTCCTTACTATATTCTCGAGTAGCTTGACTGTCTCGTTTATCGATGTCTTGTTTGGACCAAGGTCTGATAGGACTAGGGTGTCGCCCTTCGTTACGTGGTCGACTATGTCTCTGATTACTTCGTGGATGTTGTAGGGTTCAGCGAATAATATGGTGGCCTCCTCGAGCTTACGCTCATACGCTATCAGCGCAGCTGCCGCAGATCCTGCCCCGTCGAGGTCGGTATGCGTTATTATGAAGAGGTGTCCCATTCCAGTCCTTCCTCCCTCATTACCTCCACTACCTTGTCTGGTAGGATACTTTTCAGTTTCCTGTAAGTATCCTCTAGTGCCTCTGGGACTACCTTGGTGCCCGAGAACATTACTGTGAAGTTCGTGTCGCCAGTCCAGCGTGGTAAAACGTGTATGTGCACGTGTCCCGCGATCCCTGCACCTGCTGCTTCACCTATGTTTACGCCTATATTGATGCCGTGGGGCTTGTATGCTTCCTTCAACGCCCTGATACTGGCTTTTAGGAGGAGCATCATCTCGGCGAGTTCTGCAAGGCTCAGCTCGTCGAGGCTGGGAACATGCCTGTACGGCACTATCATGATGTGGCCTGAATTGTAAGGATACCTGTTCAGTATTATGTATGAGAGCTTCCCTCTATAGACTATTAGTGCCTCCTCATCCTTCTGGCTTGTTACGTTACAGAATACGCAGCCCTCAAACCGCTCTCCACTCGTTATGTACTTGATCCTCCACGGTGCATATAGTATCTTATACCATGGTTTCGGCCACTCACCAGTCTTGTCTCCCAACCACTACACCCAGTTATCTGCATATACTTTCACTATTTAGAGGTCGATTAGTAGATTATTACACCGGAGAGTGTAGAGCGTTGACTTGTTGGCGGGGAGAGAAACCAGAGTGCAAGGCTAGATGGATAGTATGCGATGAGAACCTAGTGGAGGGAGCCCAGGATTTCCTAGACGTATATAGCCAACTCTCAGTTGATAACGTGAACGTTAGAATGGTCAATGACGGAGAACTCGTGAGATACGCATACATCAATAGTAAAGGGGCAGGATTCGTGCTAGAAATCGATCCAGGCATAATGGATCCCGACTGTCTAGGTCCCATCAAATCAGCATTGG
>JAADGB010000100.1 GCA_013152575.1 Thermoproteota archaeon
CTATTGAGACTCTGAAAGAGAAGCCGTTAATAGTGTATAATTGGAGCCCTGACGGTCTACTCGCTTCGATAATAACATTAGCATACGCAACGCCTACCCGAGAATATAGGATAATAGCCGTTGACACCTGGAAGCCGACAATCGATCTCCTCGAAAAAATCGCAATAGATTCTAGGGAAACAAAGAGTGTAGCGCTGTTAGGAGTTGGCTGGAGTGGATCTGATATAGACCTTCTCGCGTCAATGGTACTAGCTCCTGTTGTAGTAGTGGATAACGCGTGGAACCTCATACCTCCAAGGAGGCCAAACGTTATCTACTATAACCCCTCACCTAAGGGCGACAGGATGGGTTCATGGCCGAGTGTAGCCTCACTTGTATCAATGGGACTGGGTCATCCGCACCCGTTCCTAACAGCTGCTAGCATTGTATCGGTTATGGGAGAGACTGCTAGATCAAATAGACTCTACCAGAGTTTGATGGCGATGGCTGGCCTCGATCACAATTCCGACTATGATCTGGCATGGAATTGTGCTATGCAGGCGTATGGGATAACCAGTATGGGTGACCCTGTAATCCATGGCGAAGTCGCGAGGAGCCTTGTCGAGGCTGATAGGGACCCTTGCAAGGCTATGCTAAGAGATGCCTTGCTCACTTCATTCCGAGGTATGGCTGAAGCCTCCTTGGAGGATGCTGTGAGCAACGCCGATGTTAATGAGGATAGCGATGTTGTGATAGTTAATGCTGTGGGAGAGGGTAGGCATGAGTACTACCTGTCGAGGCTATTTGGTCTCCAATTCAGGGATAAGATAGTGTTAACCGCCTACAGCGATCAATTGAGTGGGAGATTCACGGCGTGTGCATGGCATGTGTCAGGGAAGAAGCCTCTCGCGTCCCTATTGCCTTACATGAAGGGCAAAGGCTATGAGGTCTATGGTAGTTATCATGGCTTAGTGAACTATCTATGTTTTAGGAAGGAAGCTACGCCAGCTGAACATGTTGAGGATTTCTCGACAGCGATCGATAAGGTCTGGGAAGCATAAACGGTTTAACCATTATTCTTTCATGGTGCCCTACTCGTTCCCTCCAGCTTTTTACCTGCGACGAACGTAGCCAGCCCCACTATTGGTAATAGTATAATGGCTATTTTCAGCCATAGTATAGGTCCGTATGCATTCATAACGAGACCTGCGATTACTGTTCCCACAACCCAGCCCAGGTTGAAGGCGAAGTTGAATAGACTGGAAGCCGTGTATCTCTCCGTCTCCGGTATTCTGGATATTATGTAGACGTTTCCCGCCACGTTTATCACGGCGAATGTGACACCTTGGAGGATTTGAGCTATGATTGCAAGCTCTATTGACCTAGTGTAATAGTATAGTATGAATACGAGGCTTGTTGAGGCTATCGCCATGGAGTAAAAGTGGAGTTCTCTGTGCTTTACTTTATCCGCCACGTACAGGCTAGCCATTGCTTGAACTATAGGGTTAACGGCTAGGGCTATGGCGGTCTCCAACAGGCTTAAACCGAGTATTTGATTGAATAGTATTGCAAGGATCGAGTAGACGCCGGTTGCAAGTGTATTCCTCAATAGTAAGCCTACTAGGACTACCCACACGCTTGCAGGAACCTTCTTTAGCGACTCAATTAAGCCAGTGCCCGTCTTCACCTTTGGAAAATCGGTTGCTAGGGATAGTAGTGCTGCGAGTAGGCTTATGATGACAGCGCTATAGAACATCCACTCGAACCCGGCAAGTTCGATGAGTACACCTCCTATAATGGAGCCTGCCGCCATCCCCGCAGCCATCATGAACGCGTTGGAACCGACCCCGCGTGAGACTCCTAGGTATAGGCTCAAAGCTCCTAGGGCTATTGGGAATGATGTAGATAGTCCTACGGCTTGGATTACTCTAACTCCCATTAGCGGTATGCTTTCAGTTATATGGGCCATCAATACTACTGCGAGTGCGTTTAGGACCATGCCAACCGCAACGATCCGATTGGGGTGTTCGCTTCTATCACCTAGCTTTCCCACTAATAGTGTTGAGGGGGTTATCACTAGAAAGTATACAGTGGCGAGTAGCTGTACCTCTAGGTAGCTGAATCCGTGTATTCTCACATAGAGTGGTAGCCAGAAACCCACGCTCCCGACAGTATACATGTATGCGAATACTGGCAAGCCATACAGGATTGTGCCCCGTGCGATGGATTGTTGCCTCATCCCTGACCGGTCACCTACGCCTATTCCACCCAATTATATCGGTTTCCAATATAGCCGTTCCCTCGGTTCCCGGGAACATTCCCGGCGGGTACCTAATCTAGAATAAAACCCACTATTACAAAACGAGGCGAGGCAGGATGAAGGGTCTGAGTTTGAAACTTGCAAGCGGCCTAATAATCGCATTAATGGCGCTCTCAGCCGTAGGCTATCCAATAATGGCCCTCGCCGAAGACACCACTACAACCACAGTTGCCCCCAGCACTACCCAGGGCGCTTCAGCACTGGCAGCTAAGATGTATATTAATAAGATATCATTATTCATAAATAAGACACTTGAACTAGCAGAAAGATACAATATAACAATACCAGAAAATCTCACAGAAAATATAGAAACAGCTAAGAGCCTCTTAGAGCAGGCAGAAAACGCGCTCGAAACCGGAGACATTGGACAGGCTATAGTTTACGCGACAAAAGCATCAAACACATTCATAGACGTCGCCATATACGTGTGGAAGCAGATAACGCCCGATGAAAGGCAGAGCCTAGAGCAAGAGAGACTCATGAATGCTATTGAAGCCCGAATAATGGCGCTTCACAGAGTACGAGTTATGATACAGAAGCTCGAAATGGCAGGCGTACAGGTAGATGTGCTCAAGAACCTGACAGTAAGGATAAACCAGACTCTCCAACAGGCACTAGAGTATGCAAGACAGGGTAACCTATCCGTAGCAAAACAGCTAATGCTCCAAGCCGAGAAGCAGTTCGGCTTAACTCTTAAGGCGACATACAAGCTAGTCAATGTAAAACTACAAGCAGTAACAGCGGCTGCTTCAGCTATGAAGGGGCTAAACACCGCGCTATCAAGGATAACAACGCACCTTAACATGACGATACAATTCATAGAAGAAGGCAGATACCACGAAGCACTAATTCAGCTAAACAACACTGAAGACGCGCTGACTAACCTAGCAACTGCACTCTCAAGAATAAAAGATGCAATGGTCAGACAAGGCGTCAACGAGACATACATTGAGGCCGTCGAGATACTGCTTAACGCTACAAACAGCAGTGCCATCTACATAAACGAATCAATAGCAGCACTAGAGGCCAATGACACGAACACATCCATAATGTACATCACTATGGCGATAAACGAGCTGACAACAGCAATAGAAAAAGTCAACGAAACCGGACTCCCACAGATAATAAGAAAAGAACTGAGAGTCCTAAGAGCCGCGGCCGAA
>JAADGB010000101.1 GCA_013152575.1 Thermoproteota archaeon
TTCTGGAGAGGATTCTGGAGCTACGGAGCAAGGGCCTCGGCTCTAGAAAGATAGCATCGATACTTGGTCTGCCGAGGCACGTAGTGTACGCCTGTATCAGATCCTTTTCCTAGTCAGTTCTGATTATTCTTCCCAGGAGCATCGCTACCGTAGCCAGCACGCCTCCAGCAACTAAAATACCGATGCTTGCGCCAATCATTGAAGCCATGCTTTCTAGAGGTGTCGGGTTCTTGGTTACTGTCTTGGTCGAGGTTACGGTTGTTGTGGTGGTCGTTGTGTCCGTAACCGTTGTCGTAACTGTCTGAGTAACTATTGAGAAGACCTTCTGCACCCCGGTAGTAGAGACAACCGTTCCCTCGCTCTTCCCCACTAGGAAAGGCTCCACCGTTATCCAGTCGACGACCGGCTGAGCAATGTCTATGGTCGCGTTCAGGATTAAGGAATTAGCATCCTCGTCGGGGCTTATCGTTACCCAGAGAAGGTACTTGTTCTGCAGACCGACGGGGCCGATAGCGACGCGGGGCTCGGGGTCGTAGAGCTTGCCCAGAACCACGTATATGTAGAGCGTGATGTTTGTCAGCGTCTGCGAGGTTTCGTAGATATAGCCGTTTCCGCTCGTCTCCTGCTCTATCTTTCCTAGGAGCGAGTTATAGGAGTAGAGATAGCAATACGTGCCGCTGGATGTCTGTTTGCACCCGACGTAGACTGGCCCCGTTGATGAGAAGGGTACTTGGTACCCGCAGTTGTAGCCGGAGCACTCAAAGAGCTCGGGGGACGCCATAACGAAGAGCATATCGGTGATGCTGCTGGAGGTTGTCTGCGTGAAGTTGAATATGTTGACGAGAACCGAGCCATTAGTCGTTATGTTCGTTACCGTTATTTTCTCTACCCAGCCCGTGATGAACTCTGCCTTCGCGGGGCAGTCTATGTGCGCCACTATTCTCTGGCTAGTCATGTTGAGCCAGTACACCGTGCACTCAGTTCCATTGACGCCGAAGTAGAGCACAACTGGCTGGGGCGAGGGCTCTAGCCATGTATCGATGGAAGCATTCGTAGCATTTGCGAAGAGCGCTGGCAGCCCTCCCCCTACTAGTACTAGGTACAGTATCCCAGCTACTGCGACCAAAACGAAAGAGATGAGCATCACCTTGCGCTGCACCTTGAGACCCCTAGCTAGATATAGGGGGAGGAGGTAAATATCTACTCATGTGATACTGTAATAAGATGTATACAGTCTATCTTGGGGCATGGATATAGCGGTAAGGGGTAAAGTATGTAGTGAGAGAGTGTGTAGAGTCTTCGCCTAGAGCTCGGCGATGTAGAGAAGGTGACGCGTCGCGTGGTATATACCTAGGAGCACGAGGGTCGCGATGCTGAGGAGCATGAGACCGGTGTACACCTTGTCTAGGGGGTTATAGGCGTAGATGTAGTGAACGTAGGGCCCCACTTGGAGCTCGGCGATAGGCACGACGCTGCGGAACGAGAGCGCCATGACGGCGATGAGAAGAGATGTTAAGAAGTATAGCAGCACCACGAAGAAGGATCTTCTAGTGAACCAGCGATAGAGACCCAGGGCATATAACAGCACCCATGCCCCAAAGAGCACGGCATCCGGAACATACCTGATCGTCACCGGGGTCGGGATATATGAGAAGATTAGGCCTATGGGATCGAGAGCCCATATAGTTTCGTTGCCTCTTCCCCAGATAGTCAGGTTCTTCGATAAGTCATCGTATCTCCATGTAGAGACATTGATCTGGATCGGGCGCGGCACTCCCCATATCGAGAGCTCCCAGCTTCTGTTACTCACGATCTTGAGGAGCATAGCGCTCGCGTTTATCGAGAAGTAGAGCGTTGCGTTGGTTACGGTGATGCCGAGGAGGTTGAGCTTCACGGGGTATGTAACGTTGATAAGGATCACGGCGTTGCTCAGCGGGTAGATCTGCTGGACTGTGAGCGGAGAGGATATTACCACGGTTCCGTGGCTGAGGGAGAAGATCACGAGGTAGATTGTTAGGGCCGCGAGGAGGAGCCCTTTCATGCTCTCACCTTCTCGTAGCCCAGCCTCACGTTTGCAAGGGGTGGGCGTGCCTCCGCCGGCGCGTTTATGGTCATCAGCGTGTAGAGCCTGTTGATGATCTCTCTCGAGGCTATGCTGATTATCGTCTCTATGCTGTCCAGCTTCTCTAGTTCGCGCTCAATACTCATCCCCTCAAGCCGCTTCTCCCTTATCCTCTCGATGACGAGCTTAACGCTCTTCCTGTAGTACTCAAGCATAGCCTCAATTATCTGACAGGCGCGGTCACGGAACTGAGGAAGGTTCCACCGGGGATCGATTATCTGGCCGAGGAACGTTGAAAGCATGTCCTTCAGCGTCTCGTTCACGAGCTTGAGGCTCGCGGACACGGCCTTCGGCGGAGCAACGCTCTCCTCTTCGCTCGTTGTAATCTCTTCTGCTATTGATCGGTAGAATCGTTCGACGAGCTCGGGAATGAGCCTGATAACCACGGTACCGGGATAGATCCGGGGATTATCCCTCCTTCTCTCACGCTCTTCGGACACGGGTATCACCGTTAATATCCTAGCGCGGCGCAGATATTAAGGGATACGGAGTTGCGGTCGCTGGAGCTCAAGAAGAAGAGGATCGCGCTCCTTCACTACCTCTTCAACCCAGAGCGCCTAACTGAGTCCTCCATCCACTACAAGCACGTGCGCAAGCACCTCCCCAAAATCGCGAAGATCATCGATGGTGGGGAGGAGCTTCGGAGATGTCTCGGGATCTTCCTTCAGGGGAGATGGCGCCAGTCGTCGCACCCCGACTTCGTGGATCTGGTCATCGCGCTCGTTACGATAGAACGCGGAGAACTTCCTCGGGAGTTGCTGCCCCTCTCACAACATCTATCAGTACAGATGCTAGCCCTCGAACCCCTGGATAGAGTTCTTCGGCTCGCTTAGCGAGAGCAATACATTCCTCGGTGTTCGGGAGGGAATCTATTGCTTTGGCTAGGAGTAGGTACGCAGCGGACTCCCTCAGCTTCTCGATCTCGGGCTCAAGAACAGAGTAGAGATCGGGGCAGAGTCTCTTGGCTTGGACGAGGATTTGGAGAGCCTTGGTCTCCCCCTTTGCGAGCTCCTTAATAGCTTCGTTAACATCTTCCAGGAACCTCCCTAGAACATCGGCTCTCAGCTCAACCCGCTTCCCATTAATATCAAGAGTTAGTGGGAGGGGCCCGAGCTTTATCAACTCATCGTAGTTCCCGCTCTTCAGCGCTTCCTCGATTCTCTTGGCCAGGGCCTCGGAGATGGTGGATGTAGCGATGCTCTCGAGCTGCTCCTTAGTAGGCAGCTCTATCCCTAGCTCCTTTGCA
>JAADGB010000102.1 GCA_013152575.1 Thermoproteota archaeon
CGAATCCGAAACCGTTAGCCATTCCGTTAAGGAAGAACCCTGCTGCCACAGTGTATGCTTCGCCAGTCGAGATTAGTAGGAGGGCTATTGATTGAAGGAATAGTCCGACGACGAGTATCTTCTTCGAGCCATACCTGTCGCTTAGGGTCCCTCCGAGTAGTGTGAAGAGTGCTCCGGATAGGACGGCGGTGCTACCCATTAACCCGTATTGGCTCCCGGAGTATCCTAGCCCGCGGAGATATGGGGCTAGCACTGACCATAGTAGCCCCCATGTTAATCCTGCCATCAGCCCTGCTACTATGAGTTTCTTGAGTTGGCTATCCAATGATGGTCCACCGCCGCGTTTTTCGCGATCACTGTAAGTTAGGATCCCGATATATAGGTTAGCTTAGTAAAAGGGTTGAAGGTGGGATGACTAGACCTCCCTCCTAGAAGCGACTTGGAGAGCCTTCAGAGCATCCTCGCGCGCCCAGTCAAGGCCTAACCTCTCAACGGTCTCTGGCAGAGGGACCCCTAGCTCAGGATGCCAACCCCTCAATACGTAATAGTACCTTATCGCCTCAACCTTATCCTCCTCGCTAATGAACGCCTTCTCATCCTTCAAGGGACCCTCGCCCTCGGGCTCCATCCACCTCTTAGGTATATCATCGTCTACTGGAGGATGCAGGTGGTCTAGGACGCCGTAGATTCTAGCTAGGGCTTCAGCCCTCCTCGGCACGAGTAATAGCTCTTCGAGAGACGCCTCTTCCCCAGTTATCAACTTGTAGAATTCCACAACCGCATCCTTCTTGTACGATACGAACCTGCATATACCCAGCGTATCCATTAGGGCATCCCAGTCCCTTGAGCTAGCCATGCTCTCAACAACGTCTTTTGCGGGACCCTTAGATGGAGTGTCCCGTGTCCTTGGCCACCCGCGCAGATGGCTTGCACCAACGTCCGCCGTTGCGTAGCTTACGGCTAATCCGCGTTTGCCACGCGGGTCCCATGCTGGAGCCTCAAGGCCTTTAACGTGAACCGCCCTATTGCCTCCTACGCCCAGTAGCATTGAGGCCCTCTTGACACCCTCAGCCAGTATCGCTCCTATCCCCTTCCTGTAGGCTATCCTCTTGATCAGCTCCTCAACCGCCTTCGCATCGCCGAATCCTTTTGCTTCAATACCGTAGTCCTTTGGATCGATTATCCCCTCCTCGACTAGCTCCAAGAACCATCCGATCGTGTTGCCAGTACTAATCGAGTCGATGCCCAGATCATCGACCAGCCGGTTGAAGTACAGGACTGCATCAGTGTCAAACACGCCTGTGGCGGCGCCTAGCATAGCTAGATTCTCGTACTCAGGCTTAACCTCGAATTCCTTCCCGTTATAGGATGTACGCGTGTATCTAGCACACTTGATGGGACAGCTGGCTCCGTGTATGTACCATGGTGGCTCCACCTCTCTCTTCTTAACCTCGTCTCCAGCGAGCTTAGCGGCTAAGTCTTCGGGTATCCATGGCTTCTTGAAGTTGTAGCTTGGGCTCATGCCGACGTGGGCAGAGTATAGTAACGCGTTAGTCGTGCCATACCTTCTAGTGTCCTCGAACCTGGGATTGGTTGAGAAGTACTCGTACCACTTCTTCCCGAGCTCCTTGACCTTCTCGGGATATGCTGATAGCGGCCTGCGATCGCCGTATACGCTGATGGCCTTCAACTTCTTAGAACCCATAACTGCTCCTAAGCCACCCCTTCCCGCTGCCCTCTCTAGGTCGAATGTGATGTTCGCGTACCTAACCAGGTTCTCGCCACCTGGCCCTATTACTGCCACGCTAGCCTTCTCGCTGGTCTCAGATCTAATCATCCGGGTGGCGGTGGAGGTGTCTTTTCCCCATAGCTTGGATGCATCCCTTAACTCTACGTGGTCATTATTGATCCATAGATATACGGGGTCCCTTGAGGCCCCCTCGACTATGATGGCATTGTAGCCGGCCTTCCTCAGTAGTGGGCCGAAGAAGTCGCCCGAGCTACTGTCGTGGATCAAGTTTGTTAGTGGACTCTTCGATACAACGCTGATTTTGCTTGCTCCAGGTACTAGAGCGTTGAAGAAGCCGGCTGAGAACACTATCTTGTTGTAGGGGGATAAGGGATCTGTGCCCGGCGGTACCTCTCTATAGATGAATAGGGTACCCAGACTTTTACCTCCAAGGAATAGTCTAGCGTCAGTCTCGTCGAGCTCCTCGACACGTATCTTCTCTCTGGTCAAGTTGACTCTAAGGATCCTGAATTCCTTGAATACCAACCCTTTATCCACCCTCCGATATACCCGACGCATGTATAGGATTATTTCCTCTATAAGTGTATCCTAAATATAGGGCCTATGAGGACACGGCCGTGATCCAACGCACGCCCAGCGTGCGGTGAGGAGCCGTGTTTAAACCGAGGCCCACACTTACGTCATAGTACTAGCTTGTAGAGCAATGGTAGTAGTGCTCCAATGGCAGAGTTCTTCCTGGGGACCCCTGTCTTGACAAGCCCATAGTATGTGAGCGCGGTGCCTGCTAGCAGGAGGGCTAAGCTGTATAGTGTGGTTGAGGCTGAGACGAGGGCTCTGAGTGTTAGGTGCCCTGTTATTGCTAGGAGTACGATTCTCAACGTGTATGGGAGGAGGCTTGATGCCCTAACGGCTAACACCGTATGTAGAGGAGGTCTTTCCTTGGCGAAGTAGACGGGTATTATTATGAGTAGGGAGTCGAGTCCTGCCGCTATGAGGGGGAAGAGGAAGCTGTAGGATATTGTTGTTATGGGTGATAGCATGAATCCGATGATGTCTAGGTTGATGATTGATCTCATCATGGTCGCGAAGAATATTATGAATGAAGCCGCCATAGAGGATGCAAACCATGCACCAAGGTAGAACATTGCCGTGAAGTAGACACCATACTTCTTGGCTGATCTGCCAACGTATGTGAAGAGCTGTCTCGGGTTAACAATGGCTCTAAGCGGTGCCAGCGCTCCTTTTACGAGAGCCTCCATTATTTCAGCCAATTTTCAACTCACTACTTGGTGCTTGTCTCGCAGGACGGAATTTTAATAATCACTACCTATAATTCCTAGTTAACCGTTGATAGACTAGGGAAACCGCCTACTGATGGTGTAGCCTGTTGTGTGGAATAATAGGGATAACGAGTGCTAAGAGAGAGAATGTGGTTGATTTGCTCATTGAGGGCTTGAGACGCTTAGAGTATAGGGGTTATGATAGCGTCGGCATAGCGGTTGTGGATAGGGAATCGCTTATCGTGAGGAAGGCTGCTGGAAC
>JAADGB010000103.1 GCA_013152575.1 Thermoproteota archaeon
CAGGCCTACTTCATCCAGGCAGCTAATGGAATACCGGTTAGAATGGCTCTCCTCTCCCTTGTCTTGAAGGGTGATGAGTTATGAGTGAGGGGATGCTGGTAAGGAAGATTAGGAATGGGACGGTTATAGACCATATTCCGGCTGGAAGAGCGCTAATGGTTCTAAGGATCCTGGGCATCACTGGACGGGAAGGGTATAGGATAGCTGTTGTTATGAATGTAGAGTCGCGGAAGCTTGGATTGAAGGATATCGTGAAGATTGAGGATAGGTACATGCGTGGCGAGGAGGTTGACAAGATCGCCTTAATCGCGCCAACTGCGACGATAAACATCATCAGAGACTACGAGATCAGTGAGAAGAGGAAGGTTAGCGCGCCACGCGAGCTGCATGGAATACTCAAATGCACGAATCCGACGTGCATAACAAGAAAAGAAAGAGAACCAGTTATTCCGCGATTCAGGCTTGTAGACGGGAAGAAGCTACGCTACCAGTGCGTCTACTGTGGAACAATAATAGAGGAGGAAGAAATGCTTGAACAACTGATTGGTTGACGAGATTTGATGCTCCGGCCAAATAACCCACTATACAATCTCGCACTAGAGGAATACATCTATCGAAACTGCAGCCTAGCTACGCTCACGAGACACGTCTACGTGTGGATAAACTATCCCTCGGTAATCGTAGGTAGGATGAGCAGAGAAGGAATAGACTACTCCTGCAGCGCCGCAAAGCGAATTGGGATACCAGTCTATAGGCGGTTCACCGGAGGCGGTGCAGTATACCATGATGAAGGAGTTCTCTCAATCACGCTAATTGGCGAGAAAGTAAATGGTATAGACGAGGTCTACTCTATTGGGACTAGCCTAATAGTAGATCTTCTCGAGGAACTCGGATTAGATGCGAGAGTTGCAAATGAGGGAGACATAGTCGTCGGGGACTGTAAGGTATCGGGCTCAGCAGCCCACTTATCGAGAGACAGATTCCTATACCATGCTACACTCATTATTGATTCAAACCTTGCACATGTACATGAACTGACACCTCCCCGCGTTGATCGCATAAGGGCGGGAGAAGTGGATCCCGTCAAGTACAATCCCTGCCCGCTGACCAAATACGTGAATGTAGACCCAGCATTGGTACTTAGAGTTTTACGTCGCGTTACAATGGATAGGGGTAGGAGGCTTATACCATTAAACTATTCAACGCAGGATTGCCGAACAGGGAGAGGGCTCATGTATGATTTGTTGAAGGAGAGAGTAAGGGACCCGTACTGGGTGCCATGTGGTCATTGAAGGGTTGAGCATGCCCCTCTCGAGAGCCAGAGGGCTTTTTCCACTAGGTCGGATGCCCGCCTAGCTGCCTCATCTAGTTCTTCACTGTTAGCCTCTATGCTCTTCTCGAGCGCTTTCCTTAGCAGGTTCTCGGCTAGCAGAGCTATAAGCAGCTTCCTCCTCGCTATCACCTTGGAGGCGTCTAGCTTGTTTTCCTTCATATAGTTCCAGTGCTCCTCTATAACATCAACTAACTCATCTATACCGGTGCCCATGACTGCGCTTGTCTTAACAACCTTGGGAATCCAACCTGTACCTGGACCAATATCGCCTTTCTCCACAGCGAATGTTATGTACTCATAAGTCTTGGTTGCCTCGGGCTTGTCGGCCTTGTTTACAACATATATGTCTCCTATCTCCATGACTCCTGCCTTCAAGGCCTGGATATCGTCTCCAGCACCAGGCATAGTCAAAACTAGGATGGTGTGGGCGGCATTCATTATGTCAACCTCAGCTTGGCCAACACCCACTGTTTCAACGATTATCTTATCATAGCCTAGGGCGTCGAAAGCCTCAATGAGTGCAATCGCAGCTAGACTTAATCCCCCCTTCAAACCCCTCGTGGAGAGACTCCTGATGAACACGTCCCTGTCTCCTACGAATTCCTGCATACGGAGCCTGTCGCCCATTAAGGCCCCACTAGTGAGTGGGCTACTCGGGTCTATCGCCACTACTGCTACCTTATACCCACGCTTCCTCAGTCCAGAGATGAGCTTGCCAATCAGCGTGCTCTTACCCGCACCCGGTATGCCCGTTACACCAATGACGTGTGCCCGTCCAGCCTTACTCGCCAGCTCTTCGAGTAGCTGGGCGCTTTCGATGTCTATGTTCTCGAGCACTGAGAGCAGCCTTCCTAGGGCTCTGAGGTCTCCTTTAACGGCTCGCTCTACTAATGAAGCGTACTTGTCGGCTAGCTTGCTCATTACTGGCACCTGGTTGAATAGGATGGACGTTCCACAATATAATTCCCCGCTACTAATACTACAAGTTGAGAAGGGGCATGGAGAGCAGAATGAAAAGTGAAAAGTGCATAATTGACGACGTTGTAGCCATTATAGCACGGTTACCGATGACTATGCCAGGCAGGCACTATACCACGAGCATAGTGGAAGGCGAGGTTATCGATAGAGAGTCCAAGGAAGGGCTCCAGTTCATGGTAGACTCGGGTCTGATAACAATAGTGGAGGCGCCAGAAGTGGAGTTGAGCATTCCGAAAAGGCTGTTATCTAAGCTTAGTAAGGCTGACGTTAGTCTCCTCGCCCTGGCAGTGAAGTTAAGGGAGGAATGCGAGGAGGTTCACATCGCGACGGACGACTATGCTCTCCAAGAGGCTGCTGTAAAGCTAGGTGTCAAGATTATCCCAGTTAGGTATAGGGGTGCGAGGATTGTTCGGAAAGGATAAGGATAGTGATAGATGGTTTAAGATGAGGAAGAGGCTTGTCGACGAGCTCCGCCTGGAGGGATACATTAGGAGTGAGAAAGTATACAAGGCGATGCTTAGAGTGCCACGTGAGTTGTTCGTTCCCCCCGATTACAGGGACCTTGCCTATGATGACAGACCTCTACCCATAGGACATGGCCAGACTATCTCTGCCCCTAGCATTGTAGCCTACATGACAGAGCTCCTCGACCTCGATGTTGGAATGAAGGTCCTTGAAGTTGGGACTGGAAGCGGTTACCAAGCTGCTGTGCTCGCAGAGGTCGTTGCACCTAGTGATGTTGATAGGAAGTTCTGGGGCCATGTATATTCGATTGAAAGGATAGAGGCGCTAGCAGATCTAGCCAGGAGAAACCTTGAGAAAGCAGGCTATAGTGATAGAGTTACTGTGGTCGTCGGAGATGGTAGTAAAGGGTATAGTGAGGAGGCGCCCTATGATAGGATCATCGTCACTGCCGCAGCTCCGAAGATCCCCGAGCCCTTGGTTGAGCAGTTGAAGC
>JAADGB010000104.1 GCA_013152575.1 Thermoproteota archaeon
ATTGTTCAATTGCTAATTGGCCTCCTACTGTAAATGTTGCGAGGCTTTTTGCGTAGGTGATTTCTGCTAGTAGTAGTTGTTTTCCTGTTCCTAGGTTTCTTGAATAGGCGTATTCTAGTGTCATCATTGTCGCTATGACTGTTCCAGCTTTGTACTTCCATTGGACGTAGACTGGTTGTGCGAGTGGATTTGTGGCTCCGCCTATGATTATTATTGAGTTTGCTGGGAGGTTTTGGAAGTATCCGTGCGCGGAGTATCCCCATCCGTCTATTGAAGTGTTTGTTGTGTTGCTGTTGACTATGACTGGGTGTGTGGGGGCTACAACTGTGAGATCATTCAGGTATGTTGATACGTGTGTCAGGTTTGGTGCTCCTGGCAGGAAGGAGGTGGTCCATAGTCCTCCTGACCAGCCTTGATCAGTCATGTGGGCTAGTAGGACTCCTCCTCTGCCTACGAAGTTCTTTAGTTTCTGGATCGCGGTTGGAGATGCCATTGTATTGTAGAAGGAGGTTGGCTGGTCTGAGGCTATGATAATAACGTCGTATGGTGCTAGGTCTGTTGTGAGGAATTGAGTGGAGTTAACTACATCATATGCGTATCCTAGTTGGGTGAGTGCTTGTTCGTTACTTGGATTCCCCCAAGGATCAACATCCTTTACTATCAGGACCTTCCTTTGGGAGGCACTATAGGATACTGGTGAAGCATAACCTAGGGTGAAGAGAGCGATTAAAATCAGCGCTAGAAAGAGGAGCCTCCTATTGTTTTGGGTCGAGTTCAAGGATTTACCACCCACCTATTTGGTATACTTTTCTTTGATTGTGTTAATAGCAGTTCAATTAATTAAGCATGTCATGATAATCAATATATACTCCATTATATATACCCTTGATTTTAAATATTTGAGTAAAAATTATAATAATCAATAGGTATACCCTAAACAGATACCAGGGTAATATGTGAGTGTTAAGTAGCCATGCCTGGCTAATCCCGAGGAAATACTACTACTAGTTTGAGGTGTGAGTGTTGGGGTTAGTGAGACTTATCCTCGGATTCGACAAGAGGGATTACATTGAGCTGAAAGATAAGGTAGAGAGCCTAGAAGAGAGGATTGAAAAGCTAGAGGCACAAAACGAGGATCTGAGAAACGCGCTTACAAAGCTAATGACGGTTATTGAGTATCTTCGAGACGAGCTAGGACAGGCTCATAACGCTATAGCAGCGTTAGTGGAGGAGGTTGACTTCCTGAGGCAGAAGTTGAAGGAGCTAGAGGCGGAGAAGGAGAGAGAGGCTAGCAAGCATGAGCCAGTTGAAGAGACTCCTGAGCCCTCGCCTGAGGTGTTTGAGCAAGTCGCTAGCGAGGCCGAGCAGGTTATAGAGAGTCACGAGGATAGCGATAGTGAGGTTGAGAAGCTAGTGATTGAGACCATCAAGAGCGGCATAACTAGTCCAAGCGATATAATCAATGCTACAGGGTTAAGCAGGCGTAAAGTGTATGCAGTGTTGAAGAAGTTGAGTGACGAGGGTGTGTTAGAAAAGAAGAGGGAGGGTAGAAAGGTACACTATGTCCTAGTAGTACCTATTCAATCATAAAAAATATTTTGTTATTTTAGCTGGTTTAGGCAGGCTCCAAGGTTCTTCGCGATGGCTATTAGGTAACCTATACCCTTCTGGACGTCGGGGTCCCTTAGGGCTGACATTAATCCCATCATTCCCTTGGGCTGGACCTCTCCTGGCTTTGTGGCTGCTAGGCTGTTGAATAGACAGTATGATGCATCCTCGGTGTTCATCTTTAGGCTTATAGCCTTCTCGCCGTCCAGCCTCCTCGCCGCTTCTAGTATGGCGCCTAGCAGTAGTCCTAGCCTGAATGTGCTGAGGTCTGACTGCATACCCTCCATTATTGACTCAGTGCTTGAGAGTAGTTCCTTCAACATTCCCAGTAGGCCGCTCCTCTTGAGTTCTAGGGCGACCTCAAGGAGGTCCTTTAGAGCCTGAACCTCTACCTCGTTAAACTCTAACCCACTACTCATCTACCAGTCACCTCCTATATCCTGAGCTTATCAAGCCAGCCCTGATAGAAGCTCCTCTTGACGAACTTCATAGCGAAGCTCTCCATCACATTGTAGCACTTCTGCCAGGTGTACATTTGGCCATTGAATTCTACTTCACATACTCCTAGGAAGCCCTTGTCTCCACTGTATGCTACACAGGCTACTGGTGTGAACTCGTGTACCTCGCCTACACCATATAGCTCTTCTAGCAGGATGTTAACTGCCTTCGATGTAGCGGCGTGTACGAATACGCCGGCGGTGCCTAGGCCGACTGGTGGCATTGAGTGCTCTCCTGTCGAGAATATGTCATCGTACTCTGGGTGTCTGAAGTCGCGTGGCCTCGCCTTTACGAACCTCTTATCATGCTCGAATAGGAATACGGGGTCCTCTAGTACCTTCGGTGGCCTCGGCGGTGGAACCTTCACTAGGAGGTCGTAGGGCTCCTCGTAGTTCCTTGTCACCACGACTTTCTTCTCCTTGTCTATCCTCTCTAGCCCGTCGTGTAACTTGACTTCAATGTTGAACTTGGCCATGTACTTGCCCCATAGCTTCCTAATGTCGGGGCCTAGACCCCAGGTTATGTCCATGCCGTTGGGCATCTTGGGGCTTAGTAGTGTTATCTCGGCATCGATACCGAGTACTTTTAGCTTGTATCCTAGGACTGTCGCGAACTCGATGGGGTATATACCACATCTAAACGGGACCTCGGGAACCAGTATCGTGACTTTCCCGCCCTTAAAGGCCATTAGAGCCTTATGGAATTCCTGTGCAGCGACGGGGTCGTAGTTGTGGTGACCCTCCTCTGCTAGGCCAGGGTACGCCTCCCAACCATTTCTCAAGCCTAGGGTTAGGAACAGGTAGTCGTACTCAACCTTGCTTCCATCAGCCAACTCAACGTTTCTCTCGTCAGGATTGACCTTTGTCGCCTCGTTGACGATTACCTTAACTCCATACTTTTCTAGGTTCTTGATAGGAGCCCTAGTCTTCTCTATAGGTAAGCCTTCTATTGCTACATCAATCCAGAGTGGGGGCATGTAGTGCCATTCGTCCTTGTTGATGACGGTTATTTCAAGGTCTAGTCCGTGTTTCTTCTTTGCCTCGGCTAGGGTTAAAGCGCCGATTACTCCGCCAGTACCCCCGCCGAGGAATACTATCCTTTTCGTCACGGCTGTCACCTTTTTATTCATGTATTCGTTTAATTGCATGTCGAGG
>JAADGB010000105.1 GCA_013152575.1 Thermoproteota archaeon
GTAACGTTATAATTGATCCCCTCAGATTGACGTGAAGAACGATTCCATCTTCAACGTTAAGATCGTAGGGGCCTTCTATTTCACTACTTCCGATCTTTAGAGCTTCGGATAGCCGACTCGAGTATTCTGGTATGGTTAGGAGCACTATTCTTGGATTCTTGGTTAAACGTACCCGTATTCCTCGCAGCCATTTGTTCAGTGGACCTGCGAGGAGGAACTCGGTTTGAGCTGCTTGTGATCTCGCTGCTATGGTCTCTAGGCTCCACAGTGCATCGATGAGGCTAGTCACGTTACTTGACCCGGTAGGAATTCGATTATGATGTAGTGATAATATTGTCTATGGCTTCAGGCTAATGCCGGTTGCTGGGTGTCACAAGTTTGACAAATTTGGTGTTTCACCTATTTTATATATAAGATTTGGGAAGGGAAGTTTAGAGTTCGAGGCCCTTGGGCTTCCTCTCCTCTTCGGGCCTAATCTTTATGATACCATAGTGTATTGCACATGAGACACAGTAGCACTTCGTTACTGGGTACCTCATTATTATCGCTCCCTTCTTCTCCAGCTCTCTGGCTAGTTGAGGATCAACGGGGCTGTACATTCTGGTTACGCATATTGCCTTGTCTGCCGGAACAATTCGTCCACAGTTGTCGCATTGAACGGTTCCCGTCCTTCCCTTAGCACCTTTCCTCCTTCCTCTGCTCTCCCTCTTCTTTGGCATCCCTATCATCCACCCATGCCCTTACCTAGGCTGTGGGATTATTATGTGTGAAGGCCTGGAGTAATGCCGGTTTAGTATGACTTGGCGTATCTCATCCAAGTTATTGCCTTCCTACCACATACAGGACACGTGTCCTCATCGCCTGCCTTTTCTAGAGGCCAAGGTGATCCTAGAGCCTTCGCTTCCAGCTCATCCTCCAAGTGGACGGCGCATTCCTCCCTGCCACACCAGGGTATCTCAACTACACCTCTCCTGGCCGAGATCCATTCTTTCGCCTCCTCAATATTGGACGTCCTTAGGACCCGTTTTCTGAGATGCTCCCACGCCCTATCCTTAATGTTGTTGAAGATGTCATCCATTAATTCAACAATCTTCGTTGCTAACTCCTCTAGAGACACCTGCTCCTTCTCCAGTGTATCTCGCCTGACAAGTGTGACCTTTCCTTCCTTAGCCTCACGGGCTCCGACTTCTATTCGTATGGGTACTCCGCGTGCATCCCAGTAGTAGAACTTGGCTCCCGGCCTAAGTTCTTCTCTGTCATCGACTCTGTATCTTAACTTCAATTCCTCCAATACGTTCACTACACTAGAGAGGAACTCTTTAACTAGGCGTTTATCTTCATCGGTTCTAGCAGGTATAGGGATTACGATTACTTGCACGGGAGCTATGTTCGGTGGTAGGACTAGTCCATTGTCATCTCCGTGTAGTGAAACAACGGTTGCAACTACTCTATCGCTTATACCATAGCTTGTCTGCCACGGGTAATCTAGGCTTTCGTCGGCGAGCTGTATTTTGAAGTCGAAGGCCTTCGTGAAGTTCTGGCCTAGGTTGTGTGCTGTCCCGATCTGGAGGGTTCTTCCATCAGGCATAATCGTGTCAAAGGCTATCGTATAGAGTGCTCCCGCGAACTTATCCCACTCAGGTCTTCTCGAGATCAAGTAGGGGATTCCTAGCCTGTCGAAGAACTCCTTGTAGGATTCTATCGCTTCTAGGACTTGGCGCTCGGCATCCTCAAAGGTGTCATGTACTGTATGTGCCTCTTTGAAGGTTGTTACCTCTCTCAACCTGATTAGTGGTCTTGTAGCTTTTGTCTCGTATCGGAATATGCTTACGATCTGATAGTACTTCTTTGGTAGCTGTCGATAGCTTTTGAGCCAGAAGGTTTCCATGTATGTTATACTTGTCTCGCTTGTCGGTCTGAGAGCCAGCTTCACGTCTAGTGGCTCTAGCCCTCCATGGGTTACCCAATAGACCTCGTCCTCGAATCCCTTCACGTGCTCCTTCTCCTTTCTCAGTAGCAGCTCGGGGATGAGTATCGGGAAGAGTACCTCTTCGTGACCCCTCTTGTCGAGGATCTCTCTGATTAGCTCAATTATCCTCCTTCTTATTTGGAATCCGTAGGGTCTCCATACTCCCATTCCCTTGACAGGGTATCTGCCGTAATCGTATAGTTCTGCTTCTTCGAGTATCCAGTCGAACCACCTGGAGAATTCTTTTTCCCATTTTTCTCTTGTTGGCTTAGTCAAGTACTCCACCCCATCATATTAGGGTCTGGGAAAGTATTCTCTATATTTGTGGTTCGTATCGAAGAAAAGAAACTTAATTATTATTTTTTGAATTTAGAGGGTTATATGACGAATAGTACTAGGAGCGCTACTAGTAGTCCGTAGATTGCGATACCCTCTCCGAGAGCCACGTATAGTAGGGCGGTACCCGAGATCTCCCTGTTCTCGGCGATTGCACTAATGGCCGCTGCACCTGCTACACCGACTGCATAGCCTCCTCCAATGCCTGCGAGTCCGACGGCTAGTGCAGCGCTTAGACCCTTGGCGAAGGCTGAGCTAGCAGTGACTGAGGCCGTCTGCTGGCCAGCTTCCTGTGCCGCTGTTACAAGTGATATTGTCGCGAACGCTGCAAATACTGCGATCACTGCTGCTAGGAGGGTTAGTACCCTAAACCTCTTGTCCGCCATTAATACTTTGAGCGCCTTCACTACTACACTCACCCACGTATGCCGTCTATCCTAGAACCTATTAGAGGGTATTTGAGGGTTTTCCAAACACCAGCAAATATATTCCTGACTAGTACGTGTTGGTTAGGAGGCAGACAGCCTGGGTGGAATCAGGTTGATTTTGGGGGACTATGATATCTACCTGCTGCTTAAGGCCGGGGATCTCGTGATCAAACCCTTTGATGAGGAGATTGTGAGGGAGAACGGCCTCGATCTAAGGCTCGGGAGACAATACTGTAGATTCAAGCGCGTAGATAAAGTGTTGGACCCCAGGAATCCGGGTGATCCGAGTGAATTCTATGAGTGTAGTGAGGCTGATGAAATCATCATCCCTCCAAACCAGCACGTTCTCCTCCACACGCTTGAATACATCAAGCTGCCCCCATACGTTGCAGGCCTTGTAAACTTGAGGAGTACCTGGGCCAGAACAGGGATATATGTTCCAGCATGCTTCACAGCGGACACAATCGTACTCGACGGCTCTGGAGTACCATTGGAGGCAATCCATGCATCATGTAGCAGTGATGC
>JAADGB010000106.1 GCA_013152575.1 Thermoproteota archaeon
GACCCCCTCTCTCCTCGCAGTCCTGGGTGAGGGTAGGCCTGTTACACTATTCTTAGCCCACTTCGATGTCGTGCCGCCAGGTCCAGGGTGGAGTATGACCGACCCCTTCAAGCCCCTCGTAACTAATGGGAGACTCTACGGTAGGGGCTCGGCCGATGACAAGTCAAACGTGGCGGCGATAACAGTCGCCCTCAGAGACTACAAACCGCGCAAGGGCACGGTCATCATAGCTTTCACAGGAGACGAGGAGATAGGCGGATCGAATGGAGCCAAGAGAATAGCTGAAATGCTGGAGAAGGAAGGCCTGTTTCCAGACTATCTCGTGAACGGGGATGGGAGTCTATCGAGGATAATCATTAGGAGGCGTAATGCCTTCAAGGCGAAGATAAGTGTAAAGGAGGAGAAGAGGGCATCTAGAGGCTCTGAGGGATCGAAGTCGTTCGAAACCATTATCAAGCAGAGGAAGACGATGCACTCAGCATACTTCGTTCCAGGCGTAGATACCCACGCTTTCGTTGAAGCCAGTCTTTGGGCTCGGGACAATGAAGTAGAACTGGTAGGCGTAGAGGGGGAGTGGGTGAAGAGCAACGTGCTACCCCGGAAAGTCACACTACACTACAACGTTGGTGGGGATGAAAGCGTAGAGGTGGACGAGGGGTTAACGAGGCTCGTCAAGTCGATTATTCCAATAGTCAGGGCTCCTATACCCACCGAGATGTACAGTGATTATGGAGTATCAATCAACCCCAACATGTACGAGTACAAGGATGGCTATCACACTATAGTATTAGACATAAGGGCGATGTTGTCATCAAAGGACAACGTCCAGGTAGTCCTCTCGCAGATATTGAGGGAAACACTCGATAATGGTAAACTGGAAGTCACGGGAGGCGGTGGATACCTATACACGCCAAGAGAAGCTCGCATAGTAAAGATAGCCGCACGCACCAACGCATCTCTAGGACTCAATCCTGAACCTATAGAGGCGGGAGGTGCAAGCGACTCGAGATTCTTCAGCCCACACGGGGTTGAGGCGATAGACTATGGTCCCCTCGGATATAACATCCATGGGCCCGACGAACACGTCGTCATAGAGAATCTCGTGAAGAGCGTGGAATTCTACAGGAGGCTAGTAGAGGAAATACACGGATAAGTATATCCACATATTATCCACTATATTGGTACCCGATATAAAGCGAGGTAGATCCTCCATGTCAAAGATAGAGTACACAGAGCTCGGATCAACCGGGATAAGGGTCTCAAGGATTGGACTAGGCGCATGGCAGTTCAGCCAATCCTGGGGAGTGACAGAGTATGAGAAAGCCAGAGACATCCTAGCGAAAGCACTAGAACTCGGAATAAACTTGATCGACACCGCAATAGTCTACGGCCGCGGGATGAGCGAGCAGTTCATAGGTCGAGCCCTGAAAGAGCTAGGTGTGAAAAGAGACGAGATAGTAATAGCCACGAAGATACCGGGCGAAATGCTCTCCTACGACGACGTATTCAAGGCCACGAAGAGGAGCCTCGAAAGGCTACAGACTAGCTACATCGACTTGATGCAGGTACACTGGCCACCATGCTGGCACAACATACCAACATGCGAGTACATGAGGGCGCTAGAGCGTCTACTAAACCTGGGACTCATCAACGCGATAGGATTAAGCGACCATCCAGTAGAACTCATCGACTCCGCTAGGGCATGCCTGGCGAGAGCCGACGTAGAAGTCGTACAGGTCAGGTTTAACCCGGTAGAGTTAGAGGCGGAGAAAGAGATACTCCCCTACGTCGAGGAGAACGATATGACTCTACTCGCATGGAGCCCACTAGCTAAAGGAGCGGTTCTAGGCAAGTACACGCTAGAGGACATTGAGAAGTTGCAAGACGTTAGATCGGGAGACCCGATATTCCACCCAGACAATTATAAGCAGATCATGAAGGTATCCGACGTCATCAAGGAGATAGCAGCAAAATACGAGAAGACTCCGGCCCAGGTAGTCCTAAACTGGCTGATCATGTACAGCGACGTAGTAGTACCAATACCAGGTGCAAAGACCCCGAAACAGGTAGAGGATAACGCTGGCGCCATGGGCTGGAGGCTCTCGCGAGAAGACTGGACCAGGATATACGAGGCTGCTAGGAGCATCAAGATAAGCAGGGTGGTCTACTAACCCACCCTAAATCAACTCTTTATCCTTAACTATTTCTATCAAATCGTTAAATCTCATGAATCTATATATATCTCAATAAATGAATCCATGATAAAAACAGAACACGAAAGGAAAAGGGTGCATAAATAGTGTCTAGGAGAAGAGGAGTATCCACGACCACGATAATCGCGGTCATCGTGGTCATAATCATAATCATCGGTGCCGCGTATTATTTAATGCAAGGCCAAGGGCAAGCCACCAAAGTAACCATACTAACTGGAAGCACCGCGGGAACCTACTATCCAGTAGGAACAGCCTACGCGGAACTACTCAACAAGTATAGCAACGGCAAGATTGACGCAAGAGCCCTAGAGGGCAGAGCAAGCGTAGCCAACATAAAGGACATATGCTCAGGCGTCGCGAACGCTGGACTAGCACAGAACGACATCTCCTACTATGCATACCATGGCACGACGATAGCCGACTTCGAGGGTAACGCACAGACGTGTATTAGGGCAGCAGCAGTCCTATACCCAGAAACCATACAAATAGTCACCCTCGCAGACAGCGGCATTAACTCAATCCAAGACCTAGCTGGCAAAAAGGTCGCCGTTGGAGCAGAGGGCAGTGGAACCTACTGGAACGCCAGGCAGATTCTAGAGGCAGCAGGAGTATGGGATCAGATCATACCTGAGTACAAGAAGTTCTCAGAGATAGTAGATGACCTGAAGCTTGGAAACATTGACGCCGCATTCCTAACCGCCGGTATACCCACAAGCGCAGTCGAACAACTAGCAGCCGAAGTCAACATAAAGATCATACCAGTACCAACAGACATCTATCAGGCGCTAAAGCAGAAGTACCCATTCTACGCTCAAGTAGTGATCCCCGCTGGAACCTACAAGGGCGTAAATGAAGATGTACAGACGGTAGCCGTAATGAGCATGCTACTAGTCCACAAGGACGTCCCAGACGACGTAGTATACACGATGGTCAAGATACTATTCGAGCACGCTGACGAACTCAAGCAGAAGGTCCAGAAGCAGAGCGTACAGTACATAAGCCTAGACCACGCCCTAGACGGGCTAAGCATAC
>JAADGB010000107.1 GCA_013152575.1 Thermoproteota archaeon
TACAACGGCGAAGCCGAAGATGGTCTTCCACACCCACGCCTCCTACCCAGCGGGACACCTCACGACAATATACTGGATAGGCGACAAGCCAGGCGACAGACACTATAACATATCAAGCCCAGGATGGGCGAAATGGGCATGGTCCACATTCTTCTCAGCATTCAACGCGGGAGCAACAAGCATGGTATACGCCTATAGCGGATTCAACCCGCCCAAAGTACTAGAATTCATAACCGAATACAAAGTCAACACGCTATGCGCCCCACCCACAGTATGGAGAATGTTCATACTAGAAGACCTAGACAAATACGACTGGAGCAACCTCCGGGAAGCAGTCAGCGCAGGAGAACCACTAAACCCCAAGGTAATAGAGACAGTCCAGAAGCACGTTGGAGTAACAATAAGAGAAGGATACGGCCAAACGGAGACTACGCTGCAAATAGGATACTTCCCAGGACTAGAAGTAAAGCCGGGCTCGATGGGCAAGCCAGCACCAGGATACGACATAGTCCTAGTAGATCCAGAAGGCAAACCAGTACCACCAGGAGAGGACGGGCAGATAACAATACGAATAGAGCCAAACAGGCCACTAGGACTAATGAAAGGATACGATAACCCGGAGAAGAACAAGGCAGTATTCAGGCTAGGCCTCTATTGGACGGGAGACGTGGCAATGATGGATAACGACGGCTACATATACTTCATAGGCAGGGCAGACGACGTATTCAAGAGCAGCGATTACAGGATAAGCCCATTCGAAGTAGAAAGCGAACTAATCAAACACCCAGCAGTAGCAGAAGTCGCAGTCATACCAAGCCCACACCCAATCAAATGGACAGTGCCAAAAGCCTTCATAGTACTAAAACCAGGATACAAACCAACACCAGAACTAGCCAAAGACATATTCCAATTCGCACGACAAAACATGGCACCATACAAGAGGCCAAGAATAATAGAATTCGTAGAACAACTACCAAAGACAATAAGCGGAAAAATAAGAAGAGTCCAACTAAGAAGAATAGAGAAAGAACGCAGAGACAAGGGAGAAAAAGGAGAAAACGAGTACTTCGAAGAGGAATTCTTCCCAAAACAAAAATAACACCATCAAACCAACCAAGGTGAACGGGCTGCCTAACAGGGCCCGTAGCTCAGCCAGGATAGAGCGCCGGCCTGCGGAGCCGGAGGCCCCGGGTTCAAATCCCGGCGGGCCCGCCACAATAAACCTCAAATTATTTAATATTTAGGCAGGTAACTGCGTATATCGTGACAGCAATTGATTTTGTATCAGAAGTTAATATACTATATGTGCAAATACATGTAGAGTTATCCTGTAACTTATAACAGTTAGGAGTGTTAGCTGATAGCATCGCAGGTGATGAGCTTCGACGTCAAACATCTCTCAATGAGATGTATAAAATGTGGTTCGCGTTACTCCTTCGATCCATTCCTCTATAGCTGTCCTAAGTGCGGTAACCTCCTAGATATAGAAGGTTACGACAACCCAGACATCTTTCGAAAAGAGAACTCAAGGCTTCCTGGGATATGGAAGTATCATGAGGCGCTACCTACTACAGCTGAAAAGCCATGGATTAGTCTAGACGAGGGGGGAACGCCTCTTGTAAAAATTCCGGGCGCTAACGCCTGGATTAAGTTTGAGGGATCTAATCCCACTGGTTCGTTCAAGGATAGGGGAATGGCTGTCGCTATTAACATTGCCAAATACAGTGGAGCTAAGATAGTTATAGCTGCCAGTACTGGAAATACTGCGTCGTCGATGGCAGCATATGCTTCCAGAGCCAGGTTGAAGTCGCTCGTAGTCGTACCTAGAAGGCGCATCGCGGCGGGAAAGCTGTTTCAGTCAATATTGCACGGAAGTTTTGTTGTTGAGGTTGACGACGGCTTTGATAAGGCTCTAAGAATTGTACAACGTCTTCTCGCTAAGTGGAAAGGTGTAATATATTCCGCGAATTCTTTGAATCCCGTGAGACTTGAAGGGCAGAAAACCATTGCCTATGAAATATATGAACGTCTAGAACAGGCTCCGGATTATGTCTTCGTACCAGTGGGTAATGCAGGTAATATCTCCGCTATATGGAAGGGTTTCAAGGAGTTAAAGGAATGGGGGTACATTGATAAGCTACCAGTAATGGTTGGTGTTCAGGCTGAAGGTTCGGCACCACTCTATAAGACGTGGAGTGCCGGTTCCATGAGGCTCATCCCTGAAGAGGATCCTGAGACTGTAGCTTCTGCTATAAGGATAGGAAGACCTGTAAACTGGTTGAAAGCATTGTTAGCCTTAAGGGAGTCGAATGGATTTATGCTTACTGTTTCTGATGAGGAGATTATCGAGGCGGTAGTAGAAATAGCTAGGATAGTGGGTCTAGGCGTCGAACCAAGCTCTGCAACTTCATATGCGGCATGGAAGAAACTGTTGCAGAGCGGCAGTATAACCGAGAAAGACACTGTTGTACTCATTGCAACAGGCCATGCTCTGAAGGATCCAGGATTCCTAAACTATCTCGAGTCAAGGACAGTAAGCATATCGGAATTCTCGGAACTCGACGCATTCATCCAAAAGCTAGTCTAATCAGGGTGTCCGCCGTGCCATCGGTAATCAAAGTAATAGTTCATGGTAGTTCTGCGAATCTAGGGCCTGGTTTCGACGTCTTCTCTATATCTCTCGAAACTTTCGCGGATAAGGTTGAAGCTTGGCTAGAGTACGACGGAAAAGGAGTAGTAATGGACAGAATAGAGGGACCCTATGCTAATGGTATTCCACACGATAGAAATACTGTTCTAGAATCCGCGAAACTGGTTCTCCAAAAAACACGCTTCACGGAGGCAGGTCTGGTCTTAAGATTGTACAAGGGTGTGCCGCCCGGTAAAGGGTTAGGAAGCAGTGGTGCGAGTTCAGCAGCTGGTGCTGTAGTAGCCTCGATATTGACTGGTGCGAAGTTAAGCATTAATGAGTTGGTCAAAATATCGGGTCAGGCTGAGGCCATAGTATCCGGTTCTCCGCACTATGATAACGTGTCGGCCAGTCTTCTTGGAGGCTTTGTAATAGTATCTAGTATTGGATCGGACCTCGTCCTTAAGAGAGCTGATTTAGACGCGTTGTTTCTAGTGGCTGTACCACATGTGGATATGGGTTCAGAGAAGACAAGGAGAATGAGAAGTGTGATACCCGACAAAATACCTATTGCAG
>JAADGB010000108.1 GCA_013152575.1 Thermoproteota archaeon
GTGCTCTTCTCATCGGTGCAGGAGGAGCTGGCAGGGCTGCTGCATATGCCTTGGCGCGCATAGTCGATAACCTCTACATAGCTAGTAAGACTGGATCCACGGCGGCTACTCTATCCAGGCTTGCAAGAGAATGGGGTATATCCAAAACCAAGGGGGTAAAGGCCACCATAGATAACTTGATGGATATCGCTCGGAAGGTTGACTTGATAGTAAACGCCTCCCCGGTAGGCTTGGATGACCCAGAATCCTCCCCTCTACCTGCAAGGCTGATCCCAGAGAATTGTGTGGTATTAGACATGGTTTACAGGCCCCTATATACGAGACTCCTACGGGACGCGCGGGATAAGGGATGCACCGTAATCGATGGGCTTTGGATGCTAGTCCATCAAGCTGTTGAGAACATAAGGATCTGGCTGGGACTACAGGCAGACCCCTTCCAGCTCAGAATCTTCGCCCTGCAAGCCATGGGTGATAATTCATGAAGGGTATTGGCAGAGCCCATGCAGCTGTTAGTATATTGAACGCGATCCCGACAGGTATAGGGGGAGCTGTTGGAGTAGAGCTTTGGGTTGAGGCTAGAGTAAGACTACGCGAGGATAATGGGGTCACGATCACTTCACAAACTCCATGGGGGCCTGTAAGACCCGATACACGGCTAATAGAAGCCATTAAACACATCACTAGAATCCTTGGATATAATGGAGGACTAGAGATAGAGATCAGCTCAGAGGTCCCTCCCGCTTCTGGACTAAAGAGCAGTAGCGCGGTGATCAACGCAGTAACTCTTGGAATAATGAATGCTTTGGGAGAGGATCCTGATCCATTGAAGGCTGCCGCGCTGGGCGTAATGGCAGCGAAGAAGGCGGGATTAACGGTGACAGGAGCCTATGACGACTCATTAGCCACCATATCCTCCGGCATCTTCATAACAGACAATCCGGGTATGAGGATCCTAAGGACGATGTATGTTGGCGAGGAGCTTTATGCAGTGATAGCTGTGTCCCAAGAGAAGAGGCCGATCTACCATGTGGATACAGAAGCTTTCATGAGACTAAAGCCACAGTATGAGGTAGCGGTTAAACAAGCGCTCGAAGGTGACTGGATTAGTGCCATGACAATTAATGGAATCCTCACCATTGCCGCTACAGGCTGGGAAGGAGATAAGCTAAGGCTAGTTGCAAAGGCTCTTTCAAGGTCGAGCGTGCTTGCGGCTGGTATGAGTGGTAAGGGTCCCGCAATTTTCGCTGTAACTAGGGACCCGGAGCAGGTCCTTGAAGCCTGGGATGGCTGGGAGTGTTTGGTAGCTAGGTTGACAGGTGATGAGTCGTGATCCTTAGAGTGTATCCTGTGGATGAACAGGTTGATGGGTGGGTTGAGGCTCCACCATCGAAGAGTTATACTCACAGGGCCCTCTTCTCCTCACTATTAGCGTGTGGTGATTCGCTGATACTAAATCCCCTCTACTCGGGCGATACTAGGGCTTCCCTAGCTGCTGTGGAAAGGCTGGGAGCAGAGGTAGATGCTTCGAGGGACTACTTGGAAATCAAGGGCGTCTGCGGGGACCCGGCTTCTCCAGCATGGATTAACTGTGCGGGCTCTGGAACCACGCTTCGTATCGCAACTGCTGTGTCAAGCATTGTTGGCGAGCCAGTCTTACTCTATGGCGACTCTACGCTACGAAGGAGGCCGATGAAGCCGTTACTTGACGCTCTGAGGAGTCTTGGGGTTGACACCATGTCTAGGAATGGATACCCACCGGTCGCGGTCAAGGGACCACCTTCAGGTGGCGTCGTGGAGATAGATGCCAGGATAAGCTCACAATACGTTACTGCTCTCCTAATGATAGCTCCACTTATCGGGCTTAGAGTTGAGACCGTTGGACCTGTTGCCTCGAAGCCCTACATAGACTTGACGCTTAGGGTGTTGGAGAAGTTCGGCGTTGTATTCGCTCGACAGGGTTATGAATGGTTCGAACCAGTCTCCGATGGATATGAGTCGGCTATATACAAGGTTCCAGGAGATTACTCATCTGCGTCATTCATGCTGGCTATTGGTGCCCTTGCTGGTAGGGTAAGGGTCGTTGGAGTAGAGGCGGATGATTTACAGGCTGACAAGAAGATAGTGGAGATACTCGAGGATATGGGAGCAAAGGTTAGGATTGGTAGCGACTATGTCGAGGTAGAAAACAAGGGTGGGCTCAACGGAGTCAGAGTCGATCTAAGAGACTCTCCAGACCTAGCGCCAGTAGTTTCGGCGCTTGCAGCGAATGCTAGGGGGGTCACTGTTATTGAGGGAGTGGGTCATCTTGTCTTCAAGGAGTCCAATAGGATCAAATCGATTACTAGTGCTTTGAGGATGATAGGGGTTAATGCAAGGGGAGAGGATGGAAGGATTATCATAAAGGGTGGAAGGGTTAAGGGTGGCCGCGCGGACTCCTTCAATGATCACCGAATCGCCATGATGCTCGCTGTCGCCGCATTGAGGGCTGATGGTCCAGTCGAGATTATGGGTGCCGAGCGCATCAAGGACTCCTATCCATCGTTTGTTGACCACCTGAGTATGCTTGGTATCGGCGTCGAGGTGGTGGCTGATTGATTGGCAGGATGCTTAGGGTCTCCATATTCGGAGAGAGTCATGGTAGAGGTGTTGGAGTTCTCATAGAGGGTTTCCCGCCAGGAGTACCTATTGACCAGGAATACCTGGCCAGGGAACTAGCCAAGCGAAGGCCTGGTGGCCCGCTGACATCGCCTAGACGCGAGGAGGATAGGCCGGAGATACTAGCTGGCGTCTTTAATGGTAGGACTACGGGGGGACCCATACTTGTATTCATTAGGAATAGAGATGTAGACTCAAGCTTCTACGAGGAAGTTAAGAAGAAGCCCAGGCCCGGTCATGCCGACTACCCTGCGAAAGTCAAGTATTGGGGATTCAACGATTACAGGGGAGGAGGCCATAACTCCGGGAGGCTTACAGCTGGTGTGGTTGCTGCAGGTGCATTCGCCAAAAGGCTGCTATCCCTCTTTGACATCAGGGTATATGCTTACATCGTGAGGATCGGGGATGTGGAGGCCCAAGTAAAACCGATAGATAGTGATGAGTTTAGGGAGAGGATTTACTCGAGCCCTGTCAGGTGTCCAGATCCCACTGCCGAGAAGGTTATGGTGGATAGGCTTAGGGAGGCGTTAAGCGATGGTGAT
>JAADGB010000109.1 GCA_013152575.1 Thermoproteota archaeon
GTTGATCTCCATCGGATCAAACGGTTTGGTCAGATAATCCGAGGAACAGTTGATTCCACTCTGCTACTTGATATAGCATCCAAGAGTCCCGCAACCAGCGAGTCGCTTGTCAACCCTCTCTCATCCCCACAGCCAGCCGCCGAGGACATGGGCGAGAGACTAGTGTATCTGGGAGACAACATTGACACACCTTTACCAGAACCAGTTTACTTGAAGTTAGTCGATCTCGAGGGCCATGTGGGTATATACGGTTCAACGGGCTCTGGTAAGTCGACAACGTTGAGATCTATCGCCTGGCAGGTCAGTCAACTCGGCTGGCATGTTATTATCATAGACTGGACGGGTGAGCATTCTGCTAAGCTTCCCTCGTTCACGGTCAGGCCAGATCTAGGAGGTTTCCCAGTTCCCTTTGGCGAGCTGATTAAGAGTCGTGAGGGGAGGCTGATGCTGGTTGACATAATATCTCATAGTCTCGGGTTGAGCGATCCGCAGGCCTATATGCTCTCCCGTGTGATGGAGAGCGGGCCATCCTCTATCAGGGATCTGGTGTCTAAGGTCGAGTTGTGGCCTGAGGAGTCAAAGTGGGATAGGGAGGTTAAGCGTGGATTGAGGAGGAAGCTAGAAGCCCTCTTGGGCGTGGAATCGGCTTTCGAAGGGGAACTCCGCCTTAAGAGGGGTTTAACGGTAGTGGATGCCTCTTCGATTAGGAGTCCACGGGCTAGGAGGGCATACATTCTCTCACTCCTATCATACATATACTTCACTGCAGCGGAGAGGGATGGTAGGGTCTTGATAGCTATCGATGAGGCTCATAATCTGTTCATGGGGGAATCTAGGATTTTCGAGGATATACTCTCTGAGGCTAGAAAGCACGGGGTCCATATAATCTATGCAACACAGGCGCCTAGTAGTGTCCCAGATAGGGTATTCCTCAATACTAATACGAAGATAGTACACGCCCTGAGGAGTCAGAAGGATAAACATGCTATCCAATCTACTATGGGTATAGATGATTTCCGTGTTCACTTGCTTGACAAGCTTGTGAGGGGTGAGGCGCTTGTGCAGGCTCCTTCAATACCCGAACCTATACTTGTCAAGGTCAAGCTGCATACTCCATCTAGCCACGAGTTCGACGAGTTCGGGTCCCTCGCAAGCCAGTCAATCCTTATACCGGTATCCCACGCTTCAAGCCTGTCAAGGAAGGCGTTGACAACCTCCGTGGGGGATAGCCCAGTCGTATCTACTTCAATAACGTAGTGTTCTGCCCCGACGAGCTCCTCGGCCAGGGTATTGTGTGCCTCCGCCAACACGTTCTCAATGATCTTTTCCTTTGGCCAGTCTCTTCTAGCCTCTACGAGCCTATTGTACAGTGTGAGAGGGTGGGTTCTAAGCAGTAGTATAACTGGAACATGCTCTTCAAGTCCTGCTGAGAGCCATTCTAGCGGGTAGATTGTTTCTAGTAGACTGCATCCAGGCGTGCCCAGTATAACCTTGACCGCCGTCTCCAGCTCCTCATCTCTTATCACATAGGTTTTTCTCCCGGTGGGGTCCCTCTCGACTAGGCCCAGCTTCCTTAGTAGTCGTGAGGAGTCCCAGCTCTTGCATCCCAGTATGTTAGATAGGAGGTGTGTTGCTGTGGTTTTCCCGGTTCCCGGTACTCCTACGACTAGTATAATGTAGTCGTTGCTTGCCAACTAGTCACTCCTCCTGCTAACTGATAGTTGCTGCAAGGAGGTAAATAGGAGTATAAGATTAATGTTAAAATAATTATGAGAAATGAGAGAGTTTATTACTTGCCTCCCTTACCGGACTCCTCCTCTTTGGTCCTCCTGGCGGCGATTACGTCGTCGATTCTTAGTATCATGGTGGCTACTTCTGTTCCGGCCTTGAGGGCGTTGGCCTTCACTCTGACTGGCTCGATTACGCCCTTGTTGAGCATGTTAACTATCTCGCCGGTGGCTACGTCGATGCCTGCCCACTTTTCTCCTTTCTCGTGTGCGCTCCTCAGCTTCATCAGTATCTCTATGGTGTCTAGTCCAGCGTTGTAGGCTAGGGTCTGTGGTAGGGCCTCTAGAGCCCTTATGAATGCCTCGATGGCTAGGCTCTTCTTACCGGCAACGGTCCTTGCATACTCTCTTAGGTGCTTTGTTAGCTCTCCCTCTACTGCTCCTCCGCCTGCCACGATTTTACCGTCCATTACTGCATCGGCTACCGCGCTTAGCGCGTCGTGGAGTGCCCTGTCGGCCTCTTCTACTAGCCTCTCGAAGCCAGCCCTGATCAGTATGGTTACGCTCTTGGGGTTCTTTGCTCCCTCTATGAATATCATCTTGTCTTCGCCGATCCTCCTCTCTTCTACGAGCTCTGCGTATCCTAGGTCTTCGGGCGTTATGTCGTCGATGTTAGTCACTATTTTTGCTCCTGTTGCTTTTGCTATTTTTTCGATGTCGCTTCTCTTCACCCTCCTTACGGCTAGTATTCCTTTCTTTGCTAGGAAGTGCTGTGTGTGCAACCTCATCAATACCCTTCTGAGTAATCACAACATTAGCACCAGTAGCAGCAATCTTCTCGACCTTCTCCTGGAGGATCTTCTCCTGCTTCTCTAGTAGCTTCCTTACTAGGTCTGGGCTGGTTATGCTGACCTCTAGGTCAATCTCTGGCTTCTCGATCTCCAGTGGAGCGTCTAGCACCGCGATCTTAGCGTTCTTCACGCTCCTAGGCATGTCTGGGTGTACTACTTCCTTGTCGATTACAACGCCCCTCACTAGGGTTGTGTCTGTTAGGCTTCCACCGTGCTTCTTTATGATCTGTATGTTGTTTAGGTCAACGTACCACTTACCGTCTCTCTGCTCGGCGATTGCCTTTACAGCCTCTACTGCTAGCTCTGCGAAGTGCTCTCTAGCCTCTCCAACTGCCTTGCTGCTTAGGCTGGTTAGGGCGATCTTCTTTAGGACCTCCTTGTCGTTGATGTCTATTGGCTCGGCTAGCTCTTCTAGGATTTCGAGGCTCTTGTGGAGTGCGGCCTTGTAACCCTCTACTATGATTGTTGGGTGTATGTTCTGTGCGAGTAGCTTCTCGGCCTCCTTTAGTAGCTCGCCGGCGAATATGACGCTGGTCTTGGTTCCATCGCCTGCCTCCTCGTCCTGTCCCTTGGCGATCTGTACTAGCATTTTGGCTGCTGGGTGCTGTAGGTCGATCTTGTCTAGTATTGTTGCACCGTCGTTGGTTATCGTTATGTCTCCAAGGCTGTCTACTAGCATCTTGTCCATTCCTTTGGGACCGTAGGTTGTTTTGAGGATCTCGGCTATGGCGCGGACCGCCATTATGTTCGATCTAACCGCTTCTCTTCCGTAGGATCTCTGGGTTCCCTCCTTAAGTATAATTACGGGGACTCCCATTGTCTCCATTGGTAATCCGGCTGCCATCTCATGTCACCTTTTCCCTAATTCGACTCCGAATTTTCAAGGGGGTAACACTTCTATATAAGCATTACGCAGGGGTTCTCCTTGAGAAAGAGGTTATACCTTTAAGTATCCCATACGAATCCCGCCCCATTTGGGGATAGTGGATGGGTAAGGTAAGGACTACGCTGGTTAAAAGGACCGCGAGGAAGCTGCTGGAGAAGTACCCGGACCTATTCACGGGAGACTTCGAGCACAATAAGAGAGTAGTATCCCAGTTGATAGAGTACGATAGCAAGAAGCTCAGGAACCAGATCGCAGGCTACATAACCCACCTCGTCAACCTAGCCCGTAAGAGGGCTCAGAAGGAGTCTGCCCGGTAACAAAACCATGGTATACTCCTCAATACTCAGATAATAACCTAGAATATTGGTTAGTTAGCGTGGGGTTATCGAGTTGGCTAGGATTAAGATTAAACTAATGGCTACTTTAGCAGAGCGCGTAGGTAGAAGGGAGATTGAAGTAGAAGCCAATGACTGGCGAGAGGCCCTCAAGAAGCTTAGGGAGGAGCATGATTCGCTCAACGAGGTCTTCTCTCCAAACGGTGAACCTGCTCCCAGCTACATGATCTTTATCGACGGCGTCGATTACCGCCTCTACGAGGGAGGGACACCAAAGGAGATAGTGATCCTCCCAACGATACATGGTGGCTCAAACAACGTTGATATAGAGCTGATCGAGTGGTCTACAATCGATGAAGGGGTAGAAGAAATTGTAGCCAAAGTGGAGTCGTCGGGCTTCAAGCCAGACGTAATAGTGGGCATCCTTAGGGGAGGCGTCATACCAGCGAGGCTAGTAGCTGATAGGCTGGGCGTCAACGACATAACAGTAATGGAGGTTAAACTGTATAAGGGAACGGGTATCAGGGGGGAGAGACCATATCTTCGACAGCCACCAGTACTCTCCCTGACGGACAAGAGGGTGCTCATAGTTGATGACATCTCCGATTCAGGGTTAACCCTACAGTTGGCAGTAGAGGCGGTAAACCTCTTCATGCCAAAAGAGGTTAGAACCGCCTCGATATACATCAAGCCCTGGACAGAGTTCGTACCTGACTACTACGCCTTCACGACGAGGAACTGGATCGTTTTCCCATGGGAGAGGGGCGAGTATGCAAGGGGCGAGTGACAGTCAACACTACATGGTCCTCGGGGTCCCCGTCTACATAAGATTTCTCTCATATAAGGGGTCCCCAGAAGATGTAGCTAAAGCATACCAGGGCCTGCCGGAGGAGTGCAGGGATAGGACCATTATAGCAGCGTTGCCGGGAGAGCCTGTAACCCTTTGCGAGGCGGTTACTAGCTTCATCCATGCATTGGACTCTAGGTTTAGAGGGTCCCGTGTGAGGAGCCTCTCAATACTGTTCATAATGGAGTTACTCGGGTATAGGCAGGTGAGGGATGTAGTCGATAATGTAAAGTCGGCGGACTATCTAATCGCGGCTTCCACGGAGAATTCCTGTTTTGAAGAAGCTGTTAGACTGGTATCCTCTCTAGAGGGAGTAGGTGATCCAATCAGGGTTGAGGAATGTGATTTTGAAGGATTGTCTAGGAGGGTTGTTTCATCTGTTAGGAGAGGTATCAGGTTAGAGTAAGTGGGAGACGTCTCCAGGTATCCTTGGCGAGTAGCCTGCCAGCTCTAGTACACCATCCTCTAAGGGTTTGATGGCATTTATGACGTCTAAGTGTGGATTGTCTCCAATGTTTACTTTCTGCGAGATCCTCCTCCTCTTCTCGTGGATATATGGTCTCACTGTCACGAATCCCTCCTTCACCTCCCTGGCCCCAACGTATATTGTAACGGCTGGCTTGATTGTTGACTCAATCCTTCTCACATCTCCAGATAGGCTCGTCTTAGTAGTCTCTACTATTCCAGTCCTGTACCCCTCGGCTAGAAGGCCTTTGTGGATCCGTTTGACTAGCCCGGTTATCTTCTCGTCGATTTCTGGCTCGCCTATCTTTATCGCAACGACTGCGAATTGTACAGGGGATAATGGGAACGGCATTCTACCCTTGGTATAGTCGAGGTATACGCTTAGGAATCTCTCGAGGGACCCCATGAGGGCACGGTGTATTATGAAAATATTGGTCTCCTCGCCATAGATCTCTCTGACGGCATCGTAGACCTTGAATCTACGGGGGAGGTTGAAGTCGAACTGCGCAGTTCCAAGCTGCCACTCCTTCTCTATCCCGGACTCCTCCACTCTCATTATGACGTCGATCTTGGGCCCGTAGAAGGCGGCTTCTCCCTCCTCCTTGAAGTAGTTGAAGCCATACTTGTCCTTCAGGATCTTTGCAGCCTCTTCCAGCGCCGCCTCAGCGGTCTCCCACTCCCTCCTTGTACCCATGAATTCTGTCCCTATCTTCTCCTTGTCGGAGAGGCTCAGCCTCAATGTTATACTCTCAGGGTCTAGTTTCATTAGGAATAGCTTCTCCATTAGAAGTTTCATCTCCTCGAATACGGAGACTAGGGATTCCACGGCTTTCTCCTCGGGGGTTATGATGTGGGCATCGTCCTGTGTGAACGCCCTCACTCTCAGGAGTCCGTATAGGCTCCCGCTTGGCTCGTATCTATGGACTCTTCCAGCCTCGAATATCTTGAATGGCAGTGTTACCTTCTGCCTGAATCTGGCTAGATGGCTTAGGAATACTAGTATGTGGTATGGGCAGTTCATTGGCTTGATGGCGAAGTCATGGTCTTCTATCTTGAAGAGGAACATGTTCTGCCTGAAGAACTCTATGTGGCCTGAGACTTGGTAGAGGTAGCTGCTCGCTATGATCGGGGTCTCCGCTATGAAGTATCCTCTCTTGGCGTGGAAGCGGGCGAGTATGTCTATGAGGGCGTAGCGGTAGTAGCCGCCTCCGAGGCTGAAGAGTGGTACTCCTGCTCCAGAGAAGGCGGCGTATTCACGGTCGAATAATGGTACTCGCGAGTCGGGCTTTATCACGAGGTCTAGCTCGTATGCGTAGTCCATGTGGGTCTTCGCAATCTTCTCATTCTCCTTTTGCAACCCGGATGCACCAGCCTAATGGAATATAGCCGACAATTGAGGGAGGAGCCAGGCTAGAAATAACCTTTTACGGGCTCAGCGAGGGTGACATATGATCATTCCCCGGCAGGTCGGGAGGGTCACAGCCGTCACCACTCATCACGGCCCATAAATTGGTATCTGGGTTACGGGGAGTTTAATGTTAGGAGGATGTGAGTGAATCGATCCAGTCACTGCATAGGGGGAGGCAAGGGTTCTCTAGTAGAACTCTGCCATCGCGCGTCATCCTGATAGAGTATGCTAGAATAGGAACCCCCTCCCTATAGGCTTTGCCTAGTGCATCGTAGATCCTCGGGTCCCCTTCACGGTATGGTTTAAAGCATGTCGCGCCTGGTAGCGCGGCGGTGAATATTATGGCGACTCTTCTCCCAGCCCGGTGGAGTTCTATGAGGTGGTTGATGTGTCTAAACCCTCTATCGCTCGGGCAGTCCGGATACATGGCCTCGCTATGGAGACCCCTTAGCACGGCGCTCTTCGTCTCGACTAGGACCTCGCCACTACCACACTCTAATAGATAGTCGAACTTGCTATTCCCCACCCTTGGCTCTTTCCCCTTGATCCTGCACCTCTTGACCCCGCAGATAAGGGACCGCTCGACCGCGGCTTCGAAGGCTCTGGATTGGGTCCTTGTATCAATTACTGCGTATCCGTCTATGTCTTCGACTGCTACGAGCCTATACTTCAGCTTCTTACCATTAATTGGGATTACTAGGCAGCTCCGCCCGTCCACAAGGTACTCTTCTAGCCTCCCAGTATTCGTTATGTGGATTCTCTCAAGCTTGCCATCAACTAGAGCTTCACCGACGAATCTATTCAACCTCCTCTTGAAGACACAGTCTATTACCCCGACCTGGAGTAGCTGGTTCAACCCTTCCCCCTCGGATTGGCCGCATAAAATATGGCTACACCAGGGGCCTTGCCTAGCATTTTGACCGTCTCAAACCTCTTCTCCAGCTCTCCTACTAGCTCCTTGTCTGTCAGCATTCTATCAAGGCTTGCAAGGAAGCTCTTGTAGGTTGATAGGTGCTTTGGACAGAGGGTTGCGAGAAGGGCTATTGGAACCATTACGAATACGTATAGTTTTACAAGGCTGTGGATGAGCCTATTGGGATGCCTATAGAAGTCGAGTATCGCGAGCCTCCCATCCGGCTTCAACACCCTGGCTATCTCGTCTAGGGCGGCATAATAGTCTACGGCGTCACGGTAGGAGAACATCGCGGTTATACCATCTATGCTGTTATCCTTAAAGGGTAACTGCTCGAACCTACCGCCGAACCTAAGTATCCGGGGGTCCCTGACATTCTCAAGTGAAATTGAGAGCATGGGGATCGAGGGGTCCACTAGGATAAGAGTAGAGTCCCCTAGGTCTTCTCTAATCACCTTGGCAGATGTGCCTGGCCCCGCCCCGAGGTCCGCGTATATTCCCTCGCCTTTCAAGACGAGCCTAGCGGCCTCTCTCCTAAGCGAATTTACAAGGCCCAGGCTGAGGACCTGGTTCACCTTCTCATAGCATCCGGCCGTAGCCAGTAGCTCTATGTCTGATACGAGGCCGTGCCAGTCTATTTCTGTCAACCAGTGTCACCCACGTACTACTATGCCTCCGCGTTGATACACCTAGGCCTATACTATATGATATATGGGTGGGGTGCCGCCGAGTGCCAAGTATAACGCTTCTACCACCGCCTAGGCGGGTCAGGAACTATGAGCTAGCCAGGGCTATCAATATATTCCTGGATACCCTGGCGGCAAGCGGGGCTTCTGAAAAGACTGTTAAATCCTACCGGGCCGCCCTCAAGTCGTTCCAAGAGCATGTCGGCGGCGATACCCCTGTGAGGGAGATTGGAGAGGATCACTATACCTCATGGTTATCACATTTACGTAGGAGGAACCCTCCGCCCAGCAAATCAACCCTCCACTACTATAGCATCTTTGTCAGAAGGTTCCTTCAATGGCTAGGCAATGTCGATGAGCTACCAGCGGTTCCCGGCGGGAGCAGGGAGTATAGCCACGCCCTCTCGTGGGAGCAGGTTGAGGCTTTGATGTCGGCGGCGAGGGATCTGAGAGAGCTTGCTATGATCGCTTTGATGGCTGAGTCCGGGCTTAGAGCTAGCGAGTTACTATCGCTTACCTGGAGGGACGTTGACCTTGGTAAGGGGATGATTAGGGTTAGGGGTAAGTATGGTAAGGAGAGGATAGTGCTTCTAGGCCCCGTTGCGAGGGAAGCCCTCTCCGCTCTCTTCGAGGAGTCGAGGCCTAGATTATATGATAGACTCTTTCCCTTCACATATCAGGCCCTCTATAAGAAGGTGAAAAACCTGGCTAGGCGGGCCGGCATAGATCCCAGGCTCGTGAGGCCACACGTTCTCAGACATACGTTTGCAACTGAAGCCCTTAGGAGGGGGATGAGCCTGCCAGCCCTCCAGAGGCTTCTCGGGCACTCTGACATAAAGGTTACGCAGAGGTACCTCCACCTCGTAACCGAGGACATAGAAAGGGAGTACGCTAGGGTATTCGGGGAGTCTGGAGACTTGAGGCACTCCCCCTATAATCCATACATGTATAGGGCTAGGGGGATCCGCATAACAGGTTAGTCAGCTCTTGCAGGTCAGCGTATCTGTAGGCCTTCCCACCAACGCTACCATCGACGAACTTGACAATGACTGTCGACTCGCTCGCCCCACCCCTCTCCAATATGTTGTTTGCTAATGCGTTAGTCGTAGGATCTGAGAGGGGGCCTACTATTATCAGGTAGACTTTCGCCTGCGGGCACTGTTTACTCGCCGCCAACAGGGTTTTCCAGAAGTCCATAGTAATCTGTTGTCCGTCCTTTCCTATAACGCCTACGATAGCGGTGCCTAGTGATGCTTCCCTTACATCGTTTATGCTGATGGGTGTTAGCTTACCATCTTGGAGTATGTATGTTCCTTCGAGCGTGAATCGGAAGTCGGTTGAATATGGCTGTGTACAGAACCAGTCGTTGGGGGTTACGGTCTTCATCTTGCCAGTTAGCGTTGCGTTTAACACGTATTGCCTGTTCATGAATAGGACCTGGTTATCACCGTAGATCGTATAGTTCGCATCTATCAAGATGCCGTTGCTCTTGTTGTATGCTAATTGCGCAGTTATCATGAATCTCCCAGTGGAGACATTCATAGAGTACACGTAGACGTCCATCGTCCTATTGTTTACCTTGATCTCCTTTGTCTCTACGAGTGTTAGGTTAGCGCATAGTCCTGAGTTCACGGCGGGTATGATTATAGGTATACTAACTTCTTGTTTTCCAAGCATTTCTAAGGGTAGGACTATGTTGCCCATAGCCATCCTAGCGGATCCAGTGGTGTTTTGACCGTGTATGTTGTAGACTCCTAGTATGAATGGCCACTGTATTTGCGTGACGTTTATGGAGTAGATCGTCTTCTGCGCCACATTGCCTTCACTGGTCATGTAGGAGTTATTGTAGGTTAGAATGCTCCCAACACTTACAGTTATCGTGTAGGTCCTTTGCCGACCCAAGCTTATCGTCTCAGTCGTGGTGGTCTCCGTATTGCCTCCTGATGTTGGGCTTGATCCCTGCGTGTATCCTAGGTAGACTAGGACGGCTCCAACGATAATCATAATTATAAGTATGCCTATTAGCATGTTTTTCCTCGTCGCACTTCACCATGGCTAGCCGTTGGCCCCCACATCCTAATATAGGCTCGGCCGCGCTACTTCGTGAGACTCTTTATCGCTCTGGAGGCGATGAAGTCTAGGAGGACCTCTCTACTACCCTCTCCAATGTCCAATACTCTAGCGTCCCTGGATAGCCGCTCTATTCTACTCCACCTCTTCAAGCCCCTACCGCCTAACGCTTGAGTCGCAGCCCATGTAGCCCTCTGGGCTATTGAGGCTCCCAGGTTCTTTGCAACAGCCGCCTTCAAGGGGTCAATCCTGCCCTCCGACTCGGCTCTCTCGGCTGTAGAGTAGACAAGGGCCTCCAACGCCTCCCTCTCCATGAAGAGTTCGGCTATCCTCCATCTCAGCCCCTGGTAATCGATTAGCTTCTTGCCGAAGATTACCTTGGTCGAAGCGTGTTCGACTATTATCTCTAGTGAAGCGTCTATGATGCCCAATGCAATAGCGGCGTAGCCTAGCCGGCCCATGTTTATCCCGGTGAGGGCCTCCTTCAACCCCTTCCCAGGCTCACCTATCCTCTTCGCAGGCGTGCCGCGGTAGACTACTCTGGAGCTCCCCGTTCCTCTTAGTCCGAGGAGATCTAGGGGTTCGACGTGTATTGAGTCATCCTTCTCGGCAAGGTATAGTGTGGGACCCGCGGGTCCCTTAGCTAGTATCAGGAAGTACTTCGCGTATGGGGCGTTGCTGGTGAAGAGCTTCTCTCCGCTTACTACTGCCTTCTCGCCATCCTCTTCAGCGATGGTCTTTAGGTTGCTGAGGACGTCACTACCTCCTCCCGGCTCGGTCATGCTAAACGCAACTATCCCATCATCTACCTCTAGTCTCCCAGTGAATACTGATGTCGAGTGTACTAGGATTATGTGGGCCATGCCAGGGCTATGCCTACTAACATGCCTCACAACCTGCACAATCCCTAGGGGTCCCAGGTCTCCCGCCCTGAAGGCTCCAGCGCTGACGAGCTCATTCAACGCCTGGCTCGGCGCTAGGTTATTCTTGTCGGTCTCCTCGGCGTACTTCGAGGCTATCTCTTCGACCTTCTCGAGAAGCTCGCGGGGTGCATTAGGCATGAATATATCAACCTCCACCAGCTAGTGGGGTTTGGAGAGAATTTTAACTCCTCTCTGCTTTGAATCTAAATTCATGGGTGCGGGGGTGCCCGAGCCTGGCCAAAGGGGGCGGGCTCAAGACCCGTTGGCGTAGGCCTGCGTGGGTTCGAATCCCACCCCCCGCACCATTGCCTTGTAGTGGTGTTATAGGCTTCAGGGACCCGTCTAGTTATATGGGATGATCCGCCTGTGACGAGCGCTCTGCCCTGATCCCCCCGGTGATTGTGGGGGAGATGTAGAAGAACGGGTCTATGTAGGCGGTGACCGCTAGGCTATGATGTGTGGTAGGCTTGTGAGGGGTTTGAAGCCTGTCTTTGTTATGAGGACTAGGTCCTCTACCCTTATGCCGTATAGTCCTGGCATGTAGATTCCGGGTTCTATCGTTACTATCATCCCGGGCTCGAGGACAGTCTTGGAGGCCGGTCTTAGGTAGGGCTCCTCGTGTACATCGAGGCCTACTCCGTGTCCTAACCCGTGTATGAAGTATTTCGCGAGGCCTTTCTTGCGTAGAACTGTTCTGGCGGCGTTATCTACGTCGCCAGCCATGACTCCAGGGCCTAGAATGTCGAGCGCCGCGTTGACTGCCTCGACTACGTCTTCGAGGTGCTTCATGAATTGCCCGGTGGCTTTCGACCCCCACCATAGAGTCCTTGTGGCATCGCTTCTATACCCGGAGAAGACTGCTCCCCAGTCTATCAGTACGGGTCCCTCAACGCTCAGTTTATCCGTTCCAGGCGAGTGGTGGGGGTAGGCTGTATTGGAGTAGAATGCGACTATTGTTGGGAAGGCGACATCCCATCCACCCCCTCTGACGATTAGGGAGTAGATCTCCGAAGCTAGCTCAGCCTCACTAACCCCCTCTCCCAATAGCTTGAGGGCTTGGGAAAACGCCTTATCAGCTAGCTTAGCAGCCTCCTTGATCAGCTCTATCTCGGCATCGCTCTTTATCATCCTAATCTTAGATATACTGCTTGTCACATCCTCCGCTGCTAGTTTCTCGACTAGGGATTTGCCTGTAGCATAGCTTGACGCTCCCAGGTCGGCTATAACCTTCTCCTTGCATGGATCGAGCAGCTTGGATAACGCCTCGATAGGGGTCCCCTCGACTAGCTTCTTAGAAGGTATATCGGCTTCAACCCCCTTCTCTCCGCCACGGTAGAAGGCGTATACCTCCATGTCACTGGGGATCTTGTCCTGGATCCTGTGATAGTCTAGTAATGGGACTATTATGAAGTCGCCGCATTTTTCTGAGAGGACTAGTATTCCGGAGGGGTCCCTCACGCCAGTGGCATAGATTATGTTAGATCTCCCCGTTAGGACTAGGGCGCTAGCGTTTTTCTCGTCGAGTAAGCTTTTGAGCTTCCTACGATTCTCTCTCCACAAGTTCAAAGGATGCCACCATGGATCGTGTGGTTGTCTATCGAGGTATAGAGGTTTTACTACGAGAATAGGGACCCGCTCCTCAGTTAGTGCCTAGCTTCCCCCTCCTAATGAGGAGGTAGGCGGCGGCTGCATATGTCAACGCTGCAGTTAGGGGCAGTAGCTCCTCCACTTCCTCTAGTATTGAGAGGCCTTCCACTACCTCGATCATAGCCTCCCAAGTCATCCAGGACCCTATCAATACTAGTGTGCCACCCATGACAGCGAAGAACTTTCCGATCGGCAGCCTTACACCGTAACTGTAAATGGTGAATGCTATGAGGGCTGATGCGAGGGACCCGGCAGCCAATCCTGTTATAGCGGCTATGGGCTCGTCCTTTGCCAGTGGTAGAGTCATTAGCGAGATTTCTAGGGCTTCCCTAGCCACGAAGATGAAAGTCAGTAGGCCTAGGATCTTCATGTTTCCAGCCTCATTTACTCTGCCCACCATGTTCTTTCCACTGGTTGAGGACCAGACTGCGACCCAGAGTATTATTCCAGCGGCTAGAAGATATGATGTTGCCTCTGCTATCCAGCTCTCTAGGCTACTTATTATTATCTTGTAAGATGCGAGTCCAATTGAGAACCCTGCTACTAGGGCTAGGATAGTTGGTACGACTATGTATTGTAGCGTCTGGGGATTCTTCTTTCTCGCCGCGATTAGGATTATCGAGATTAGTAGTGCGATTTCAAGCGTCTCCCTCAATCCTATTATCGCTGATGCGGCTAGCGTGGTTTTGTCCATTTTTGTTACCCTTGTTGTTAGCGTTGGTGGCGGAGTTTAACGGTGTTAATGTATATTTTCCCACTAGAGACCCACCAGGAACGGATACAAGGAAGGATACCTGCGGCCAGGATTTTCCGTCTTATAGGTATTAGGATGTGTTACGCGATGGTATTCTAAGGATTCTGGGTTTAGACTACGCGGACCCGGTTAACCTTCTTTGTCTGCCAACTATACCTCCTAAGCCTCCTGCTCCTGCCGAAGCCGCAGTGGGCGCAGTACCCCTTGGCTACGTTGAAGGACCTTCTCCCACATCTCCTGCAGACTATGTGTGTTTTACTCCTACCGTGTTTTCCGAACGATGCTGTTCCCTTACCCATCTATTGTCCCCTCCCCGGAGTCTTACTTTGCGGGGCTTATGACTATTACGTTATCTCCGCGTACTAGTACGGTGCCTAGCTGCCTGATCCTGTCGCCCTCTATCTCTTCAGCCTGCCTTAGCAGGACGTTGAGGTGGTTGTCGTAAGCCTCTAGTATGCCTTTGAGCATTCTCCCGCCCTTAAGCTGGACAAGTACGTCGCTCTCTAGGAAGTCCTCAAGCACCTTTAGCGTCTCGCTACTCATTTCTTACCCCTCCATATAGTGCTAGCCAGCCCTTGACACATATCCTTGCTCGCTTGCCAGTGTCTAGGCTTGGCTTCCGCAATATAAAGCGTTGCTACCCCAAACTAAATGGGTGTCGATGAGGGATGAGTAAGGGTAAGGAGGCTAGGCTTAAGCCCTCAAAGCGGTATCCTGCCTCTAAGAAGGAGAGGAAACGAGTGGTCAAGTACCTCGAGGAACTCCTCGGTTCAGGTGCCTCCGCTGATAACGTGGAGCATGTCGAGTTTAAGGAGTACACGATATACGTAGTCGACGGTCTCCCATGCATTGTAGAGGAGGATGATGTAAGGTATCCTCACCTCTTATGCCTCGTCAGGAAGAGGACTACGAGCAACCTCCCCAAGGTTATAGTGGATAGGGGTGCGACCTCCGCCGTCGGCCGTGGAGCGGACCTGATGGTTCCCGGGATAAGGAGGGTGGAGGGTGAATTCTCTCCCGGTGACATAGTTGTGATAGTGGACGAGGAGGCAAACATACCAGTTGCGATCGGGAAAGCGATTATGGGTTCGGAGGAGATATTGGAGAAGCTCGAGGGCGTGAGGAAGGGTAAGGCTATCAAGGTGATACACAGGCCCGGGGACTTACTGTGGAAGCTTGGCGAAGCCCTCTAGGGACCCTCCTTTTCAAAGATGCCGGGATAGTGTTAGTATTGGACTCCCGTGTGGAGTCTATAATTCCTCGGGTAGAGCGTCACTGCTTCTAGGTTCTCGGGTACTATTACTTCTGGTGGATTCTCGAATCCGAACTTCTGCCACCTGTTCTTAATAATCCTCGCGAATGTGAGGAGGGCTGTTGGCTCACCGTGGTTCAGTATGATGTTCCTTGGCTTCGGGTTGAGATGCCTCAGGAATAGCTGGAGCTCGCTCTGTGTGGCGTGGCCGGTGAATCCTTCGACTCTTACTACCTTCATGTTAACCTTTACCATCCTTAGCCTTCCATCTTCCTGGAAGGCTATCTCCCTCTCGCCCTCCAATAGCCTCCTGCCAAGTGTTCCAGGGGCCTGGTAGCTGACGAATGCCAGTATGTGTCTCTCATCCTCTGCCATGCTCTTGAAGTAGTCGATTACTGGGCCTCCCTGCATCATTCCACTAGTTGCTAGGATTATTGCTGGCTCATCACTGTAGATTATCTCGTCTCTCTTGGACTGGCTGTTGACATACTCTGTGTTCTCAGTCATGAACGGGTTGTCGCCGTTTAGTATCGCTTCGCGGACGGGCTTGGCGAAGTAGTCTACGTATGCGGTGTAAATCGCTGTCACCTCGTAGACGAGGCCGTCCACGTATATCGGTATCTCAGGGATCTTTCCTTCCTTCAGTGCCCTGTTGAGGACTAGGAGTATCTCTTGGCCTCTACCAACAGCCATTACTGGGATCAGGATCTTCCCCTTATTCTTCACGGCCTCATTGACTAGTTCGATAAGCTCTGCCTCAGCCATGTGCCTGGGCTGGGTTTCGGTGGCGCCGTAGGTTGACTCGATTATTAGGGTTTCGACTCTGTGGAATTGGTAGTTTGCTGGTGGCAGGAGCCTCGTGCTGGTGTCTCCCTTGATCCTGTAGTACTTTAGGTCTCCAGTGTAGAGTATGTTGTAGAGTCCCTGTCCAATGTGTAGGTGTACTAGTGAGCTTCCAAGTATGTGGCCCGCGTTTGAGAAGGTTAGCTTTGTGTCTGGAGCGACGTCGGTGACTACATTGTATGGCATGACTATTGTCCTGCTCAGCATCAGGTTTATCTCTTTCTGGGTGAATGGTGGCTCTCTACCCTCACGTTTTGCTAGCTCCATGAAGTCTAGGAGCACTAGGACTGCGATGTCTCTCGTGGGAGCGGTCATGTATACTGGGCCCCGATAGCCGTATTTGAAGAGGAGTGGTAGCATTCCGACGTGGTCTAGGTGCGCGTGGCTAATTATGACGGCGTCTAGATCCTCTATCCTGAATTCCGGCGAGTCGAAGTAGGGGAAGGCTTCTGGACCATAGCTCGTTGGAGCTGCTCCCGCGTCCAGTAGGATCTTTGATTCTCCCGTGTCTACTAGTATGGCGCTTCTTCCTACTTCTCCGAAGCTTCCTAGCCCTATGACCCTTATCCTCCGGGTCCCTATTAGCGTGTCTCTGAAGATCCTCTCTCCCGTGTCTCTTAGTGCTCTTTGCCTCTCTTTCGTGTCGGTGAGCGATTTTCTTAGTATGATGTTCAATGTTCTACTGGTGAGGCTTGGTTTCCTCATTACTATGGGTCTCCATCCGGTCTCTGCTAGGATCTTGTTCCTGAAGGAGGCTGACTTGTATGGGATTGCGTTGGGATTTTGGGCTAGTATTGTTACTTCGCCGAGCCTATCGTCGAACTCTATGTCTCCCGGCCCTATTCCAGCCTCCTTTGGCAGTATTTCGAGGAGGTATCTCCTGGTGTTTTCGTGGCTCTTTCTACTGTTTGGATCGGTTCTAAGGACTATCCTCTTCCTAAGCTTCTTTGCAAGCTCTCCGACTACCTTCTCGTTTTGTAGTATGTAGTCTGGCTTTTTCACGTAGACTGCTATCTCGGGTCCCTCGAACTCTATCCTAGTGATCTCTGCTCCGCGCAGCGCGTTGTATATTTCGAAGATTATCATTCGCCTTAGGTTTTCTCCTGTTAGCCTTTCCTTTGATTGTGCTGCCATGTTTAACACCCTTCTGGCTCTCCCTTATCCTTACTCCTTTGGAGAATTCCCGCCTGGCCGGGGCCAGGCTAGGAATAGCGTATGACCATAAGAAGGGCTTTATCGGGTAAAGGGTATAAATCTTTCCTCATAACCTTTACTGTTTATAATGACTACATCTATCCCGTCGCCGGTGGCGGAGTCTCTTCTTATAGCTGACCATAGTGCTTTCTTAGCGACCTCTATCGCCTCCTCAACTGTTATGTCGTCTCTATAGTAGTCTTCTAGCACTCCGTACGCGACGGGGCTGCCGGAGCCTGTTGCTGTGAATTTGTCCTCGGTTATGCTGCCGTATGGGTCTAGCGTGTAGAGTCTTGGCTTCACATCGTATCCTCCTACTATTAGTTGTACGAGGTAGGGGAACCATTTCGAGGAGAAGAGTATATTGGATAGTAGCGTCGCCAGTCCCTTTATAGATAGCTTGATCCCATGCGTTAGGTAGTATAGCCTGGCTTCCTCGCGTAGTATATCTGCTAGCGCCTGCGCGTCTGCTACAAGGCCTGAAACGGTCATCGCGGCTCTATCTGTTATCTTGATTATCTTCTTCACCCTCCTGCTAGCTATGAGGGTCCCTGCAGTAGCTCTCTTGTCCGCGGCGAGGATCACGCTGTCTCCAGCTATTATGCCCACGGTAGTTGTTCCATGGATGACTTTGGGCTGGTTGTTAGGCGGTGTTATCGGCTTCTCCCATCCCGGATACACTACTCAATCACCTATCCTTCCATGTAAGGGCTTGTAATTGGAGAAGCTTATAGCTATATGTTATTCCTATATCAACTCTAGATTATAGGATAGTGTGTCTCTGGAGGGGTTGTGCTCGGAATTGGATAGGAGCATACATATAATTGATATTCCGAAAAAAGTGGTGGTAGGTTACAGGGTCTTAGACCGAGCCCATGAATTCCTCCGAATGGTGTACCAGAAGGAGCGATCGGTCCTAGTCGTTATGGGCCCCAACGTCTACTCCAGGTACTATCATAGGTTGAGGGAGTCCCTAGAGTCCTCCGGCTTCAACGTGATGTATACGTTGGCCGATGATGCAAGCGTGGAGACAGCTGAGCGGGTAGCCGAGGTGGCGAAGGAGTCGAACGCGGATATAATCATAGGCTTCGGAGGTGGAAAGTCGATAGACTTGGCCAAGTATGCTGCTAAGGAGTCGGGTAAGAGCTTCGTCAGCATGCCTACAGTGGCTAGCCACGACGGTATAACAAGTCCCTTCGCCAGCTTGAAGGGCTTCGAGAAGCCCATGTCGGTTAAGGCGAAGTCTCCTGACCTCATATTGATAGATGTGGATATAGTCGCGTCTGCGCCCCGCCGCTACAATATGGCCGGGTTCGGAGACCTCATAGGAAAGTTCACGTCGGTTAGAGACTGGAAGCTTGCCTTCAAGCTTAGGGGAGAGTATTATGGGGAATATGCTGCTAGCCTAGCCCTCATGAGTGCTAGGCACGTGAGCGCATACTACCGGGAGATTGCGCTGGGCACGAGAGAAGGACTGAGAGTGCTCCTCGAGGCCCTTGTGAGTAGTGGAGTAGCTATGGGAATTGCAGGAAGCACTAGGCCAGCGAGCGGCTCAGAGCACCTGTTTGCGCATGCCCTCATGATAGTGTCGAAGAAGAAGCCTCTCCACGGCGAGGCGGTGGGCGTAGGCACTATAATGATGGCGTATCTCCACGGGTTAGCCTGGAAGAAGATTAGGAAACTCTTGAAGAGAGTAGGCCTACCAGTAACTGCTAGGGAGTTAGGCGTTACGGATGACGAGGTGGTTGAGGCTCTAACTATCGCAGCGAAGATACGGCCTCAGAGGTATACTATCCTCGGCGAAAAGGGGTTGACTAGGGAGGCAGCTGAGCAGTTAGCGAGGAAGACTGGGGTTATTGAGAGGGTGTAGCCTCTCCGCCTTCCTTCTCCTCTTCTTCCTCCTTTGTGGCTTCCTCAGCTGCTTCCTTCTCTTCTTGTTCTTGTTTCTCTTCTTCCTCTTTCTTTTCCTCTTCTCCCCTCTTCAGGGGTATCTTTATCGTGAATACTAGCTCTTTGACTGTGGTTAGCTCGTAGACCGTTGATAGTATCGACTGGAGTAGGCTGTCTAGGTCTCGGACTACTATTACCGAGCCTGGGAGTTCCACGTTTGCCACTCCATCCTTTACTTCGACATTTACAGTTTCTTCTTTGAGGGGTAGGTATCTCAGTACAATCGCCTTTATCTTCTCGTCTTCGGACTCGAGCTTTCTTACGATCTCGATCTCAATCTTGAGGGTCTTGCCGGCTAGTGGGTGGTTGAAGTCGATGTATGCGAACCTCTCGGTTACCTTTGTTATTACTCCCCTCCTCCCTTCTACTTCTATTTCCTCTCCTACACGGGGCCTTATTCCACTCCTTCGAAGGGCCTTGATTGGAATCGTTATTACTAGCTCCTTCCTGTATGGTCCGAAGGCTTCTTCTGGCTTCGCGATTACCTCTTTCTTCTCTCCCACGTCCATTTCTCTTATGGCTTTCTCGATGGGGTCTAGCAACTTTGATTTACCGACTACGACGAATATTGGGGAGTATCTCTTGTTGGGGTCGAATGCGTTGTGCTCCTTTGCTACTTCTGCCTTAGTGGTCTCATAGAGGGTCTCTTTACCGTCCTCTAGGACCTTTATAGTATAGTGGAGTTCTAT
>JAADGB010000110.1 GCA_013152575.1 Thermoproteota archaeon
AGAGACTATAAAGCTGATACAAGAAGGAAAAATTGAGAAAGGAGACGTTGTTGAAGCGGCAAAAATAGCAGCTATACTCGCCGTCAAGAATACACCCAGCATCTTACCCTATTGCCATCCTATTCCCATAACCAGTGTTAAAGTAGACGTAAACTATAATCAGGACCTAGTTAAAGTAATCGTTGAGGTTAAAACCACCTATAAGACTGGAGTCGAAATGGAAGCGTTAACAGGCGTTACTACCGCGTTGCTTACCATATGGGATATGGTTAAGAAGTATGAAAAAGATGAAGAAGGACAATATCCACATACAAGGATCGTAGATGTTAGAGTTGTAAAGAAAATTAAAGAATCACTCAAAGAATGAATCAAGCGTAGTTGATGACGGCTTCTTCTCCTTTTTCCTAGTTTTTCTCTCCTTAGGCTTAGTCTCAGTCTCCTCTTCCCTTTCAACCATTGTAGTTCGGGGCCTAGGTTTCTTCTCTCTAGCCTCTCTCGCCACCTCTATGGGGCCTCGAGACTTTTTGATTTTCTCAATAGCCTCCATAATCTCCCTGGCTCTATGGCCAGCCAGGAATTCAACCTCTTTCCTATCTAGATTATAGCCTAAGGCGAGCCTGGCTGCTGGTACAGGATCTTCGGCTTCCCTAAATATTATGAACAAATAGGGCAAGATCTCCGACTTAACCTGCCTCCTAGATGAAAGCGTAGCACTAGCTATCTTACCTGCCAGACGCTCACGAGTTTCTCTTACCTCCCTTAGCCTTGCGAGCAACTTGATTCTTTCGGGATAAGCATATCTCATTTTACTGATTGGAGCGTGTTTCCGTGCAAATGCCACTCCGGGGCCAGCTAGACTGAACACATAGGTTAGTAACGCCCAGCTGCCACCATATTTTGCCCTATTCAACATTATCGTCGCCCGAGATAATGCATCGAAGGCGCGGAACGCGTCTCGTGGATCCTCATATTTCCTTGGAATATTGTCATTCAACCAGGCAATCACAGTCTCGTAATCCTCTTGGCTATTTGACATCGCGGCTCGGGCTCGCCAGAATTTACTCGCGTAGAATATTTGGTTCAACGTTATGAAGATGTCTTGTTTTTTCTCACGGCCTCTAACGAGCATCTTGACTAGGGTTAGCGTTACTCTACCGTAGCCCTCCGCGACCGCTTGTAGATCGTTGATTGAGGCGCGTACATCTCCTCGCTCAACTTCAGCAATATACCTTAGAGCTTCTCTCTCGCACTCGAGTCCTTCTAGATCACATATCCTCTGTAGGATGGCAACTATCTGGGTCACTGTTAATGGCTTGAACTGGATTAACTCGGCAACCTGATGTAGCGGTCTTAATTGGTCTTTCCATGGATCATTAGCTGTCATTACTATGGGGTTACGCGTTCTTGGTATTATGTCTAAGAGCGCGCGTAAACCACCTGCATCCTCTCTAGGAGCTATACCATCAATCTCGTCTAGCAGTATTATGATCCCTTTCCCATAGAGGGGTTTTTTATTAGCCGCTACGCCAACCGTGCGCCTTATTGCCTCGGAAGACCTATAATCACTAGCGTTTAACTCTAGTAGCTCGAAGCCGAACTCCCTAGCAATAGCCTCTATGAGGCTAGTTTTACCCACACCGGGGGGTCCATGCAGTAGTACTGCTCTCTTGGACGGTGGCTTGCCTTCAACCCATTGTTTTATCCATGGTATAAGGCGTTTCTTCGCGTCGTCTTGGTTGAAAACCTCCTCTATCCTCCTTGGCCTATATTTGATCACCCATGGAATGTTCGGTTTAAGCTTTCTTCTGAGGGCTGTCACGATTCTACACCAAGTCTTGCGCCTATCATTGACAGCCATGCGAGGAATGCGCTCAACTGTATATCGTCATCGCTTCCCTCTACTAGGCGGAAGTGGATTTCACCGATATAATCCGCTATAAGTACCCTTGCCTCCTCTGGTATCTTTATCTCATTACTCATTACCTCTCTATGAACTTGCTTGATTAGGTCCTCCCCGCTAAGACCATATTCAATCATTAATTTCCTCATTAGACTCCTAGCAGCGACAAAGTCCCCCTTCAGCGCGAGCTTTATCATCTCACGAACTTCTTTTGGCTTTGCTAAGCCCACTACCCGGAAAACCGCGTCAATCGTTACTTTCCCGAGGGCGGCCGAAGCCTGTAGAACGTTAATTGCCTTCCTCATATCTCCCTCGCTTATTTCATAAATGGTCTCAAGGGCTTCCTCGTCATAATCAACACCCTCATTCTCCGCAATAAACCGTAGTCTATTCACGACGTCCTCCTTCTTCAACGGCTGGAACCTGAAGAAAGCACACCTTGACTGAATAGGATCAATTATCTTCGAAGGATAATTGGCTATCAGTATGAAACGAGTATTAGCACTATACAACTCCATAAGCCTCCTAAGCGCCTGCTGCGCGTCAGCCGTCATATTATCCGCTTCATCAAGCAATACTATCTTAAAAGGAATGTCAGGCGGCGTACGACTCCTTGCGAACTCCTTAACCTTTTCCCTAATTACACCAATCCCGCGCTCATCGCTGGCGTTGAGCTCGAGCATGTATTGCCGATAGTTTTCGCCGTAGAGGTCGTGTGCTAGTGCGTGGGCTGCTGTTGTTTTTCCCGTTCCTGCTGGGCCTGCAAATAGTAGGTGGGGCATGTTTTTCATTTCGACGAATTTCTTGAGCCTGGAGACTACTTCTTCCTGGTTGATTATTTCGTTTAGTGTTTTAGGTCTATACTTCTCTACCCATAGGAGTTCGTAGATTGAACTCAATTATCACACCCCAGTTCATACACTCCCTTCTATGGATAATACCTGTTTTATCCCTTAAAAGCCGGAATACGCCTAACATCCTATATCTACTCCGGATTCATACATTGGCCTTGGGAGGAGGAGCTTGAAACTAAATGAAAGACTAGAATTGATAAAGCTTGACTACGAAACGAGAAATGTAAGAGTGATCTTCCTCAAAAACTATGACAAGCTGCCAACTCCCAGCGGAGTACTCAACGTTAAGAAAGGAGACGAAATCGACCTACCCAGATGGCAAGCTCTAATGCTAGAGAATAAGGGGATCGTGGAGATAAAGGATAAGAAG
>JAADGB010000111.1 GCA_013152575.1 Thermoproteota archaeon
CCGGGATTTGAACCCGGGACCTCCGGCTCCGGAGGCCGGCGCTCTATCCTGGCTGAGCTACGGGCCCTATATGCCTGGTATCTTGTGTTGTAGGCTTGTGTTTTATTGATTGCTCGTCGCTGGGTTTATCCTTAATTTTTGGTTTTGATACTGTATTGGGTTTATGGTGGTCTTCTTGCCGGGCGAGGGTTTGATTCTTGCCTTTGATATTGGGACTACGACTCTGAAGGCTGGATTAGTTGAGGTTGGGAGGTTTAGGGTCGTTAGTAAGTCCTCGATGCCTGCTGAGGTGTTGTATCCTAGGAGGGGTTGGGCTGAGCAGGATGTTGAGCGTCTCTGGGAGTCTTTGGCTTCTCTTGCACGGGAGTTGGTTGATGGCGTTGAGGATCGCGTGAGAGGGGTCGTGTTTACTGCTCATATGGCTGGTGTTGTGCCTGTTGATACTAGTGGTGTTCCTCTTAGGAATGCTTTGATCTGGTTGGATGAGAGAGCTGCAGGATATCCTAAGAGTTTGTGGAGAGGGTTCCCAAAGATATATGGTTATAATCTATTTAAACTTATTAGATTTTTGAGGATAACTGGCGGCGCCCCGGGCAAGACAGGCAAGGATCCCTTGAGCAAGTTGCACTGGTTGATGGATAATGAGCCAGATACGTTTAGGAAAGCGTTCAAGTTCTTAGACATTAAAGGCTATCTGATTGCCAGGGCGTCAGGGGCATTCGTGACTAGCCCAGATGAGGCGTCACTAACGTGGCTTGCAGATACACGGGGTAATAGGGCTGAGTGGCATAAGGGACTACTCAGAGAGTATAGCATACCACTTGAGAAGCTGCCAGCTATAAAGGATAGTACATCGATAGCTGGCGGTTTGAAAAGAGATGCCGCGAGGGACCTTGGGCTAAATGAGGGTGTACCGGTTATTGTTGGCGGGGGAGATATGCCTGTTGCAGGAATAGGCTCGGGCGCGGTTAGGGAGGGGGAGGCCCACATCTATATTGGTACTAGTGATTGGATCGCCGCCCATCACCGGAGAAGACTATTAGATATTTCGCATTATATCGGGTCGATAATGAGTTCGATTCCGGGATACTATTTCGTAGTGGCAGAGCAGGAGGTAGCGGCTGGGGCATTAGAGTGGTTCCTCAAGCTGACCGGCCGAGAGGGAAGATATGATCTTGTCAGGGAGGCGCTTGAAAGGGTCCCTCCAGGAGAGGCCAATCTACTATTCACTCCATGGCTATATGGTGAGAGAGCACCGGTAGACGATCCATACCTTAGGGGAACCCTCTTCAACATATCACTGGACTCTTCATGGAACGAGATTATTAGAGCCATAGTTGACGGCGTCATCCTAAACATCAAATGGGCTTACAACTACTTCGAAAAACTAGTAAGTAGGCAGGAGACGATACCAGTGATTGGCGGAGGCACCCTATTCGACGAGTGGGTTAAGGGACTAGCAAGCGCCCTAAACAGGCCCCTCAGAAGGCTGAGGGACCCCCAAGACGCCGGACTACGCGGTGCAGCGGTCCTAGCCAGTGTGGGTACCGGGATATACTCGTCAATAGAGGAAGCAGTTGAACACTTTGAATATGACAGAACATTCACACCTGACCCTAAACTATATTCAATATATAATGAATTATTCAGGCACTATACCAGCCTCTACAAATCAACGAAGAAACTATTCAGAGAAATGAATATGAGTGAAGAGAAAGGTCTACATGAATAATCGACTCACAGCACGTCGAAGTAACTCCTCCACTAAGTCTGGATCTAGATGGTGGATCAGCTCGTCGATGAGCGAGAGGACCTCCTCACTCAACCCACCGCCACCTTCTCCTGTTAGGCCTAGCATTGAGAGAACCTCGTCTACGCTTGAAGACTCAATCACGCTCGCCAGTGACGCTATCTCTTCAGCTGATATTCCTCCTGTCCTCAGGGCCTCCTCTCTAGCCTCTTCCAGGTCACGTATGAAGTCATCGACCACTTCAGCGTGGGCTGGGCTTATCGTTAAGTGTATGCTCTTGGGTAGACCTAGCTTCCTAGAGCCTGGCTGTACTTGGATATACCAGCCTTTCCTCCTCATAGCCATGGAGAGAGTGGTAGGCGATACTTGACCCGTAGTGAATGCCACGATACCTCCACGGGGATCTCCAAGAACCCTAAACCCCATATTGGGCAAGGCTTCGGTTATCCTCCTTCTCGTGTAGAGGACCTTTTCCGCCAGCCTCCTATATCCCTCTCGTCCGAGAGACTTTAGTACTAGCCAAGAAGCTGCCAGTGGACCAGCGCTCCTAGTTGAAAGCACTGCCATATTGACTATCGGATAGCCAGGCCATTTAGGATGGACGAAGACGTGATTCAACCTGTACTCTTCACCTCGATAGAGTACAACTGATGCGCCTCTGGGAGCGTAGCCATACTTGTGCAGGTCCATTGATAGTGAAATGACTCCTGGAAGCTCGAATCCAAACCTGGGAATATTATCGCCTACTTCCCGGAGGAAGGGTAGGAGAAAGCCTCCTATACAAGCATCAACGTGTAGCCACGCATTCTTATCCAAGGCTATATCGCTCAGAGCCTCTATATCATCGATGACCCCCATAGGATAGTTTGGCGCGGACCCAACTATCATCACAGCCTCGCTATTGACAGCTTCCTTCACAGCCTCAACATCAACCTTGAAGGTCTCCTCGTCAACCGGAACCTTAACAAGGTCAACATCAAGATATTCTGCTGCCTTAACAAAAGCAGGATGCCCAGTTACGGGCAAAACCATCTTCAGCCTCTTACCCTTTTTCCTGTAATAGTCTCTAGCAGCCTTCACGGCCAACATTATACTCTCAGTCCCACCATAGGTGAAAGCACCGACAGTACTCTGATCTCCTCCCACCAAGGAAGCGGACATTCCAACAACTTCTCTCTCGAGCTCCAGCACACTAGGATAGACAGTGAAATCTAGCATAGTCTTATCAAGGAACATGAGGAAAGCCCTACGAGCAGCCTCCTTCAAGTCATCCAGCCCTGTGTCATA
>JAADGB010000112.1 GCA_013152575.1 Thermoproteota archaeon
AAACATAGTATGCCAAGACACTGGCATGATCTTCGACCTAGAACCAAACGAGGAATCGAGCGAGATAGTAAACGCAATAATAAACGCTGCTAGAAAGCAAGGGATAACGCTCAGGAAACCCGTAGTTGTGGTTAAAGGCTTCTGCACAAACGGACGGGAGGTTAAACCCTAAAAACCCACAGTTCCAAGAATCCTATTCATGGACCAGCATAGAGGGGTCTAGGGCCCGTCGTCTAGCCTGGTTAGGACGCCGCCCTCACACGGCGGAGGTCCGGGGTTCAAATCCCCGCGGGCCCACCACTATTCTGTAAAATCCGCATCTTAAGACAACATAATAAATAAATTTAATATTACAATAGAGTAAAGTTGTATTATCTCTCGAATAGTAGTGCTCCTATTATGGCGAGGATTGATAGTCCGCATGGTGCTATTAGTCCTAGTATTCCGCCAATGAGTGCTAGGTTTCTTTCTTTTCTTGATGCTCCTGCTAGTGCTATTATTCCGCCGATTAGTCCTATTACTCCCATTATTCTTAGCGTGGTTCCTGTTGTCTCACCGAAGATTGCTCCGTTTGTTAGTGTGCTAACGAGGGCTTTTCCTGCTGTTATCGAGTATAGCCCGGATAGTAGGGCGAATAGTCCTCCGATTATTATTAGGATGAGTGCGATTTTTTCTTTCTCCAATATAAGGTCACCAACGTTTCTCTTTATTAATTATAGGCTTGATTGGTGAATTAAATAGATTAATTTATACTGTCGCGTACAAAGGTGGCTTGTCTTTTGCATTTATTCTTTTTGTTTGATTGCCACATGCAAGATTGTCCTGCATGTTATAACGTTTGTTATTATTGATAGTAGTCTTGCTGCGTCTTGTAGCCGGCCTAGTAGTATTCCTCCTGCTGGTGTTTCTGCGTGTTTGATTAGTTTTTTGAGTCTCTTGTTTATGTCTTCTACTATTCCTTGTAGTTCTGTTATCCTCTTCGTGCTTGGTGATGCTATTAGTCTGAGTGTTAGGCTGCCCGCCTCCTCTATGCCTTTTAGTACTGCTACTATCTGTTTCTTCTCGTTGATGCTGGTCTTGTGTATGGCTTCGTTTAGTTCGACTAGTATGTCGTATAGGAGATCTACTAGGAGGCCCATGTAGTTCGATGCTATAGCGGTTTGTATTGAGAGTAGGGAGGATCCGGTCTTCACTGGCTCTGTTAGCTTCCTTGACCCGATGTATCTCATGGCAAGGTATAGTGTTCTCATGAAGTCTGCTCTTAGGAATTCAGCCTGTTTTAGGTCGTCTGGCGTGTCCTTGTTTTGGAACTTGTTTATGAGTATTCTGGTTATCTTTGAGATATTGTTTGACATTATCTTGAAGAGGCGTGAGAGGTCTACCTTACTCATGTCTAGTAGGATGTCAACCTTAATCTCCCCCTCTCCTACCTCGTATACTTCTGCCCCCATGAATCTCTGGCTTCTGAATCGGAGCTCCTCGACCAGGTCACTTTCTGTTCTCGGCATTTTTACTGTGGCTGTATCGAAGCCGGATAGATAGATGCATGTTATTATGTAGGATGCTAGTTGGGGCTCTATCCTCGTCAAATCTAGGTATATTCCAGACTCCGTCTTCTTCTCTAGCGGGGATATCCTGAGCTCGGAGCCCTCATCATATAGTAGTATCTGGTCTCCAGGCTTTATCCCCAGTCTACGGGTCCACTCCTTGGGAAGCGTGATTACTAGGCTACTAGAACCGAGTCTTTGGACTCTCCTAACCTCCATACTCATATTTACATACCAGATACATCTTTAAATTACATGTAAATATATACGTTTCTAGGAAAATCAGAATAGACATGTGATTGTTAGACTTGTAATATTGCACCCTTATCCTCGTGCCTCTTACATTTCTCCAAGATGAATGCTATCTCGTAGTTATCCCTTAGTATTAGTACGAGGTATTCTCTCGTGTCTCTGGGTCTCCTGACCTCTATCATCGCCGCGTCTCTTAGCGCTGATAAGATGCTTGCTATCTCATGGACTGGGAGGTCACGGTATTCGGGGTTCGTGGGTGGTAGGATTGAGGTTTCCAACGGCTCAGTTTCGTCGGTTATTGCCTTGATTGCTGCTGGGTCATTGACAATGGTAACACAGTCGCCTACAGTCAATGCTGGGTAGGTTTCTCCTCCTACCTCTACTAGGGCTAGGCCTATAGGCTTGTAATGACAGAGGAGGTGGCCTGTATCAGGGTCTATCGCCGGGTGGTTATCTACAACGTGCTCTATGACGGGGTGGGGGAGATACTCGCTCTTTCTCCTTATCTTCATCTCTTCTACACCCATTTAATCTCTGTTCTAGTCAATGTATCTTAACTGGGCCGATGAAAGATACTCCCCAGCCAGGGGACCCCGAGTGGGTGGGGGAGGATGAAAATTCCTTTATATGAGGCCCTCTAAAGGATTATTTCGCCTCTCTGGCTCTTCTAACTGCTTCGTGTAGCCAGCATGATACGTAGTGGTCTTTTCTTACCTCTGCTAGTGGTGGCTCGTACTGTGGACATAGTTCTGCGATCTCGCTCTCCTTCTGGACCTCTGCATCGTAGCTGACGCATCTCGGGTGGAATCTGCAGCCTGGCGGTATGTTGATCGCGTTTGGCACTTCTCCCTTGATGGGCATCTCACGGTATCCTATCCGGTTCTTGGGATCTGGGTCTGGGATCGCTGCTATGAGTGCCTTTGTGTAGGGGTGTAGCGGGTCTGCGATTACCTCTCTCGCGTCTCCTAGCTCTACTATCTTTCCAAGGTACATGACTGCGATCCTGTCACATATGTATCTCGCAACTGCTAGGTCGTGGGTAATGAATATGTATGATACGCCTATCGTCTTTCTAAGATCTAGGAGTACCTCTAGAATCTCTGCTCTAATTGATACGTCTAACATTGATACTGGCTCGTCTGCCACTACAAGCCTTGGATTCGATATTATGGCTCTAGCTATAGCAACTCTCTGCCTCTGTCCGCCCGATAACTGGTTGGGGTATCTGTCAATGAAG
>JAADGB010000113.1 GCA_013152575.1 Thermoproteota archaeon
AAAGGCTCTTCAAGAGTATCATGATACCGGCAGTACTTTAATAGAGAGGGTGTTTAGTCTTGGGTAATAGAGCGATTCTAAGACTAGTTCAGAAAAAGATAACAAAGCATAGGGACTTAGACCTCGAGTACAGTGGATTGCTTGGCAAAGAAACATGGACGATAAAGGAATACATTGTGGAACCAGACTATCTAGTCCTACAGAGACTCGATCAACCTGATGCGTTCAAAGGCGTAGATAAGAGAATAAGGTTAGCACCCCTACCTTGGAGGCCCTATTGCAGATGGCATGACGGACCGCTATGGCAGAAGGACGAACCGTGGAAAAGACTATACTGCGTTGTACAAACCGATTCCTACTGCAGACAACATAAAAGGAGTATACGTGCTCTTTACGAATTATGCATAAGCACGCACTCTCACAATTCACTAGAGATATGCAAGAAGATTGACAGCATGGGTCGGACAAACTACGTCGTTTACCTAACAGATGCTGGTGCTGGAAGAGTTAAGGTTGGTGTAACAAGGGAGTTCAGATTCTACGAGCGCCTCGCAGAACAAGCGCATAACATCGCGACAATCCTACACGTAGTCGACAGCCTATACGAAGCACGTAAACTAGAAATACAAATAAGCAAGAAAAACCTGGCATCACAAGTAAAGTCGAGGCGGCCAAAGAAGGTGTATTTACCCAAAGTAGCAGCACTAATCAGCAATGCAGCCGAGAGAATATCGAAAACTGTCGGAATCGATTGGAGCGGGGAACTAGTCAGGGTGGTGAGCTCGAAACAACGTGTCGTGTTGGAGATGCCGGAGGCCAAGCCTGAGAACATAGCTGGCAAGACATTCACAATAACGGGGTACTGGGGAGGCCATTTGATATTAGAAGATGAAGGTGCTGGGCGAATCCTGCACATTAGTGATAGGAGACTCTTGCACACTGACTCTCTATTACTCGATTAGTGAGTCGAAGATAGCTGGCGCTATACCCTTCACCTTCCTCGTTAAGGTCTCCTTGTCGATGAATTCCGTAGAACCTATTCTGTTAGTTACTATCAATACAGAGGAGGCCTCAAACCCTCTTGCTTTGCCAAGCGCGTACAATATAGCCGTCTCCATCTCTATTGCTATGACACCCATCTCCTCCAGCTTACCAGCCAGCCTTTCGTCTTCCGAGTAGAAGGCATCACTGCAGAACACGGGTCCCACATGCACCGTCTCCAACTCGCGTATTTTCTCGACCAACTTGGTTGTCAAATCGATTGATGGCGACATAGGAGGAATGAAACCATTGAAATATTGACCGAGACCGCATCCCCCGATAAGCGCCGACGCTGAGTCTGCTACTACAACGGTGCCGGGCGTGACTTTTGAACCGACTCCTCCAGCTGTACCGAGGCGTACGATTCTTCTAGCCCCAGATTTCACCAGCTCTTCGAAGACTATCGCGGCTGAAGGCGCCCCCATGCCATGAGTTGCAATTGTTATTTTGCGGCCTCTCCATTCACCCGTATAAACGAGTAATCCCCGGTTGTCGTTTACGAGTCTAGGATCGTCCAATAGTTGAGATAAGAGGGTAGCCCTCCCCGGATCACCGACCGCTACAACGCTCTCAGCGATATCTCCTGGTTTTACTATGATGTGGCTAGCCAACAATTATCACCTTGGCAGTCACTTATTACTCGGACTGGCTTCGATATAATAGTTAAAGGTGTTTGGGTTATGGCGGATTACATTTTAGCCCTCGACATAGGAGCCTCTAAGATCATCGCCGCAATATTTGATCACCGCGGAGAAATCATAGACATTGAACGAGTAAGCACGCCGCGCTCAAACGTCGAGAGAGCTATCGATCACGTTATAAGAAGATTACTCGGGAGGACAGGTATCTCCTATATTGCGAAGGCAGGGATAGCAGCACCAGGACCAATCAATTATCGGGAAGGGGTACTCGAAAAGCCGCCAAACATCGATCAGGATAGAGTCCATGTCACGGATGTTGTGAAGAGATACACGCATCATGTGATCATTGCAAACGACGGAGTAGCGGGCATATGGGCTGAGAAAGCACTGGTCAAGCAAGACCTCGAAAACGCGGTTCTGGTAACCATTGGCACCGGCATTGGCGGGGGAGTTATCGTAGATGGGAGAATACTCATAGGGTCCAATGGAAATGCACACGAGATCGGGCACATCGTGGTAGACGTGGATTCCGGACTGGAATGTGGGTGCGGGTGAGTTGGACACTGGGAAGCATTGGCGGGCGGTAGATGGATACCGAGAACTGCCAAGACGCTGGCATTGTCGACTAGTTTTGATACTGAACTATACCATAAGGCGAGGAAAGGTGATATCACTACTGGAGACATCTACGAATATGCTAAGAAGGGAGACGCGTTTGCACTACGTGTAGTTGATTACTTAAACAAGATCCACGCGGCCGGAATCGCTAGCATCGCATCCACATACGATCCCGAAGTAGTCTACCTATCGGGTGGCTTATTTGCAAGACACAAGAAGGTAATCCTAGATGGGATTCAGAGATACCTTGATAAGTTCGCTGGAAGGCACCTACGCTTCAAAGTAATTGAATCATCATTTCTTGAACAACAGTCTCTCTATGGAGCGTATGCTATAGCTTATAGCCCTCCGATAGAGCTAGTTAAGTTGAACCAAGAATGAAGCAAATAGAGTAATGGATAGAGGGTGGTGGTACTCGAAGCGGAGTATCGCATGGCTACGCGGCGACCCAGAGTCAATAAGCTTCATCAAGCAGATCATGAAACTATTAGAGATACAGGGAATCAGGATTCTCCTCCCAAGGCAAGAGGAGTTCATAGACGCTGACATTCTAGTTCTCCCCAAGAGGAACTCGCCAGAGGAAAAGTTCTTTGAGAGAGCCGTGTCAAGCTTCAACGGCCCGCTAATATCTGAAGAGGACCCGGTCAAAGCCCTCGTATATGCAATTACCTATCCTAGGAAGGGCTTCAAGAAACTCATATTCGGTA
>JAADGB010000114.1:0-2781 GCA_013152575.1 Thermoproteota archaeon
AACTCCTTAAATAAATAATATATATCTAGACTAAATTATGTTGGCATCCCCTAGCGATTAATGGTGCAGGATATGTTAAACCGGGTCGGCTATGTTATTGTATATGTAAGAGACATGGACTCTATGGTCTCTTTCTGGAGGGATAAACTAGGCCTTAAACCCAGCTATGTTAGCAGCGAGTGGAGCGAATTCCCATTGGATAACATCATTCTTGCTTTCCACCATAGTAGGGATGCACAGGCGGGGCATACAGGGATAGTCTTCCAAGTAGACGACATCCACGAAACCGTTAATACCTTGAGGAATGCGGGCGTGGATGTCTCTGAGGTCAGAGACATAGGCGTAGGCCTTGAAGTGACACTCACTGATCCCGAGGGAAACAAGTACAACCTGTTCAAGCCAAAGCCCTGAACCATCCCTTCTACCAGGCATGTATCCAATTCAATAATTATCCCGATCACCATCTAGTTCCCTGGGGTAAGGGTTGGATATCGTAGATGTTCTTAGGAAAAAACTGGGCAAGGAGAAGGTAATAGACGATCCTGCAATCGTGAGCATCTACCTGAGGGAACCAAGTGGTCTGAGAGGTAGTAATGTAAAGGCTGTTGTTTTCCCAGAATCCAGCGAGGATGTTAGGGAGATCGTTAAGGCAGCTTACGAATACGAGGTCTACATTTACCCTCAAGGTAGCTCTACTAGCCTCTCCGGCTCAGCCTACCCTGAGAAGGGAGGCGTTGTTGTGAGCTTTGAGAGAATGAACAAGATACTCGATGTAAACATTATCGATGGAACAGTCACGGTTCAGCCCGGGGTTAGGATTGATGAGTTGAACGAGTTCTTGAAGGAGTACGGCTACATGTTTCCTGTAGATCCGGCGAGTAGTGCGGTCGCAACAGTTGGAGGAGCGATCAATACTGGCGCTGGTGGTATGAAGGGTGTAAAGTATGGGACCATGCGGGACTGGGTACTAGGCCTTGAGCTAGTCTTGGCTGATAGTAACGCTTCCAAGATTAGGGTAGGATGTAGAACCGTCAAGTGCAGGCAGGGCTTGGACTTAACAAGGCTAATAGTTGGAAGCGAAGGAACCCTGGGATTAGTAACTGAAGCCATACTAAGGATAACTCCGATACCCGAGCAAGTCGTCTACATCCTGGCATTCTATGAGCGTCTAGAGGATCTTGCCCAGACAGTAATCGATGTGAAGAAGGAGGGGATAACCCCCTTCATCGCAGAGTTCATGGAGGAGGAAACCGTGGAGAGGGCAAAGAAGCTGGCTGGCGTTGACATCGAGGCTAGAGGGCACATGTTACTCCTCGGAGTAGACGTTTATAGGGAAGCCGCTGAGCGCATGCTGAACTACCTCATAGAACTCGCCAAGAGGAACAATGCACACGAGATCCACACGGCCACCTCGACTGAGGAGGCCTACGATAGAGGATTGTTCGCTATTAGAAAGAACCTCTTCACAGCCCAGGTCCACTACACGAGGGAACGGCTTGGTGGAAAGGAGAATGTCATGGTATTGATCGAAGACATTGTTGTCCCACCGAGCAAGCTCGTCGAGGCTGTAAAGGGCCTCAAAGAAATAGCAGAGAAGTACGGGTTTACAATGATGCTAGGTGGTCACATTGGAGACGGAAACCTACATCCAGCCGTAGGCTATGATCCCGAAGACCCGATTGAGACGAGAAGAGTCGAGGAATGGTATATCGAGGTGATGAAGCTCGCCCTAAACCTTGGAGGCAGTATCAGTGCAGAACACGGTATAGGAACACTCAAGAAGAAGGGGTTGATGATCGAAGCTGAAAGTCTAGGAAGCGAGAAGATCATCGAGTTAATGAAGGGGATCAAACGTGTTTTCGACCCCAAAGGTATATTGAACCCTGGCAAGATAGTCTAATAGCGAGCTGTCCCGGATTGTTTCATTTTTCTATGCAGTTATAGAGTTTTTCATAGTATAATCTCGCATCCCTTCCTATGAGTGATTTAATCTTTTCAGCAGATGATTGAGGATCGCGAATTGAATCCACAATTGCATTTATGAGTCTCTCAGCAACGCTTCTGGTCCCAGGCCAGGATAGAATATAGGATATGAAGTCTGCCTGGTCATTAGCTACAGAACCGATAAGGATCTTTAGTAACTTGAAGGTGGTCCCCGACAACTCTCCAATCCTCTCCCATTCTTCTTCGATTGCCCTAGCCAGTGCTGCGGCTATGAGATAACTGGCCCCTATCGTATAGCTTACGAGTTCCTCATGGGATTCTGCATCTACTACCACGACCTTGAACCCTGCCCTCTTGAAAACACCTGCAAGTATACTGCTCCCTTCTCGTCCGGGGACTGGAATAACCGCCACAGTATGATGTCTAGGGTCCCTGGCTCCAGGACCGAATAGGGGATGGATGCTTGCAACCATTATATCGTCTGGATATTCTTGATATCCATTAAATAGGTCTTCCTTAAATGACGCTATGTCAAAGACTAGCTTGACCCTCCGGTTAGGATTCCTTAGTAGCTGCTCCTTTACAGTATGGATTGCCTCATGGTAATTCGAGTGGCTTACTGATATCATTATTGCATCGGCTACTCTAATCATCTCACTAAGTTCCCTGTAGACCCTGTATCCAAGTTTTCTGGCTCTGGCTAGGGCCTCATGGTCAGCGTCGTAGAATGTGTACTCGAAACCATGAGGCTGGAGTAGTCGGGCTAGAGTTAAGGCCATCCTACCAGCTCCCACAGAACCTATCACGCTTATCTCCATCCCGGGCCCCCAGCCATTA
>JAADGB010000114.1:2825-3957 GCA_013152575.1 Thermoproteota archaeon
ACCCTAATGTAGTTCTTGTACCTAGCGCCTCCAAAAGCCACACCAGGGAATACACCTATACCCTTTACAGCAAGCCTGTAGGCAAGCCGGGTCCCATCTATACCATTCTTGAGCTTAAGGAATAGGTATAGGCCTCCCCTCGGCATCGTGTACTCGAATACACCGGAGTCTATAACCTCGAGTGCAGCGGATAACCGGGAATAGTAAACCCTTCTAACTTCCTTAGACACCTCATCCACTAGTTCAAGGGCCTTTAACGCTACGATTTGAGAGTAGCGTGGCACGCCAGTGTATGTTGCGGCTATGAAGTCCCTGATCCTCTTAACTAGCGTGGGATCACCCACTGCATAGCCTATTCTAAGACCGGGGAGGGAGAATGTCTTCGAGAAACTATAGATAGAAACCACCCCATCTGTTTCGAGGCTAGCCATGACGAGGCGGGAACCATTGAAAACTATGTCCCGGTATGCCTCATCCGATACCACTGTCATCCCAGAGTCTCTCGCCGCCTCCAAAACCCCTCTAGCTGTTTTCAAGTCGAGGACGGCACCCGGCGGGTTGTTGGGATAGTTAACAAGTAACATGTCGGCTTTTCCAGCCAACGATAGAGCATCGTCCGGACCTGGAACCCATGAATCCTCCTGAGATAGGTGTCTCACAACGAGTTTCTTCCCGAATAGATCAATAACCGACTTGTAGCCGGGCCAGTAAGGTGCAAATACTCCTACGGAGTCTGCTGAATGTATTAGTGCCGATATCGCCGCTTTCGCACCTGGAGTTACTACTACCATTCTTGTATCAACGCCGTGGAGCTCTGCTATCCTCTCTCTAAGCTCTGGCATGCCTCTTGCCGAGGTGTATCCTAGGCTCCTGGGAAATTCCTTCATGAGTACTTCAAGTAATGTGCCTGGAGGTGGGAGGTCTGGGTCTCCTGCGTCCAGCCTTATTCTAGCCCCAGAATTATTGAGGGCTTCATAGAATGAGTAGAAGTCGAATTCCACCGCTACCCACCTTGCTCCCTTATACATAATTCGATGATTGCTTCGAAGACGCGTCTAAACCTGCCAGCCCTCTCTAGAACCTGCTTCTCCCTAGTAGGGTCCCTCACCGGCTTGCCAGCCCTCCTCTTAGC
>JAADGB010000115.1:0-1277 GCA_013152575.1 Thermoproteota archaeon
TCTAGAAGATTTATTCAAATCGAACCAATATAGTGATCGGTGACTGGGTGTGGCGTCTAAAGTAGCGATTCTTGGAACTGGTCGAATGGGATCCGCGGCCGCCGAGAGACTTGCTTCAATGGGATACAATGTAATCCTTTGGAACAGGACGAGGGAGAAGGCAGAGGAGCTGGCCGGGAAGATTAACGCCAAGGTGGTTCCAGGCCCGTTCGATGCTGTACAAGAGTCGGAGTTCGTTCTCATATTCTTATCGGACGAGGATGCAATCTATTCTGTTATGAGCACTTTCCACAGGATGGATGGAGCGATAATCATAAACCATGCCACAATAACACCGCACGGGTCGTCGAGATTCTCAAGTTTTACGCAGGCGCTCGGAGGATGTTACGTTGAAGCCCCTATACTCGGGGGTCCCTCTGCACTAAGGAATGGCAAGGCGCTGATAGTTGTCGCTGGAAGTAGGACTTGTAAATCGGCTGCCAAGGGCGTCTTAAATGACCTAGCTGGTGAGCTGATAGATCTAGGAGAGGAGCCGGAGAAGGCGGCGGCGCTAAAACTCTCATTCAACTCACTACTAATTGGTAGCGTCAGCCTGCTGGCGGAGGCTGTACTACTCTCCGAGTCCTACGGAGTAGACTCTAATCTAGTCAAAGAGGTTCTAACGAAGACGGTTTTCGGCCCAATAGCTGAGAAGTATATTGATAGGATGAGAGATGATCCATCTAAGGATGCATCATTCACCCTCTCGCTAGCCATGAAGGATTTAGACTATGCTGTTCGAACTGGGTTCTACAAGGGCCTCCCACAACACCTCACAGCAAGCGCGTTGAATCTATACAGGTATGGTGTGAGATCAGGCTTCGCTAAATCAGACTATACTAGAATATACCATGTCATAAAAGGTAGAGAGTAGGAATCTAAGCCGGCATGAACACCGGCTTTTCCAATGTAGCGATATCCTTTATGCTCTCTATAGCTTTCCTGAGATATTTGGGTACTGCGAACATAGAGAGATGTATTATTCCCTCATAGAACCTGTTTTCTCCCTCAACGTTCTCAGCCAGGTACTTATCAACGACTTCGGGTGTCAGACTCTTTGGATCCTTAGTATCAGAGGCTATCACGAAGCCCCATACTCCATCGAAACTCCTTACGTAAACGTGGTATATTGCTGCATATTTGAATACTGATTTGATTGTATTGAATATTACAGCGTGGGTGAACGTCGTAATTGTCGGACTAGTTGCCTGGGTTACGAATACACCGCCGGGATTGAG
>JAADGB010000115.1:1293-4008 GCA_013152575.1 Thermoproteota archaeon
GTATTCCTTCGTGTACAGCTTGTATGCTGGGCCAGCTTCTAACGGATCAGCCAGGTCAGCAATTATGACATCGAACTTTTCGTTGGCTTCTTCAACGTACTTCAATCCATCCATTATTACGAGCTCAAACCTTGGATCGTCAAACGCGCCCTGATGCCACTCTGGCAGGTATTCTTTCGATACCTTAACGACCTCCTCGTCTATGTCAACCATAACGACCCTCTTTACACTCTTGAATCTCAATACCTCTCGTGCAGTGGCACCCTCCCCACCTCCTAGGATCAAGACCTTCTCTGGCTTTCCGTGTAGGATCATAGCTGGATGCACGAGGGATTCGTGATAAACGAACTCGTCTACGATTGCTGACTGCGTTTTCCCATCCAGTATGAGAGCCTTACCTAGATCCTTAACAATAGCAACCATGATGTCCTGGTATTTCGACCGCCCGTGGTACAGGATCTTTTCAATCCCGTACATGTGTGCGCTGTTAGGGGTCCCCCATTCGATGAACCAGTGCCACTGGAACATGTCTTCTGCCATACTATTCACCCGTTATGGTTTAAGGGTAAGGTTCCACGTTATAAGCCAGTCGAAATAGCCAGACAACAAGTGGTGTAAGAAGTTGAGGATACAAATGATAGCTACCGATGTTGACGGCACATTGACGATAAGAAGGGGGGAGCTCCTACTTAGTTTAGAAGCAATAAGGGCGATCAGAGAACTCGAGGAGAATGGTATAATCGTGTCTCTCGTATCGGGTAATAGCTTACCCATAACAGCAGGTCTCGCGAGGTATATTGGAGCTAAGGGACCCGTTATAGCCGAGAACGGTTGTGTCATCTTCTACAAGGGTGAAACTATCCATTTGTGCAAGGGCAGACCTCCTGAGCAACTCTTAGACGAACTGAGAGAGGCCGGCTTCAAGGAGAGTTGGCAAAACATTTACAGGCACCATGATATTGCCTTCTATCCACCCCCCGAATTCAACAAGCAAGTACTTCAGAGGATCGTGGAGAAATATGGTATGAGGATATATGATTCTGGATACGCCATACATATTCAACCTCCGGGAGGAGGCAAGGGTGAAGGTCTGAAGACCGCCGCGGAGCTGGTTGGAATCAATGTTGAGAGCGTTCTTTCGGTTGGCGACGGCCTTAATGATATACCACTATTCCAGACAGCAGGATTTAGTGCGTGTCCAGCAGATGCTGACCCAAAGGTCAAACAGATTGTTAACTATGTAGCTAAACGGCCAGGGGGACAAGGGTTCGCTGAGATAGCAGAACTGGTTCTCAATGGATACTTCTAATCCTCAACAGGTCTTAACCGCCAAGGAAATCCCTTAAGCCTAGTGCTCCGGTACCTGTATCTCTTCCTTACCAGGCTCCAGGATAATCTAACTGGGCTAGTTCTTGGAGCAACCCGTCCTAGTTTGGTGATTATCGTTGCTGGGAGCTTGATGCATTTACCCTTCCCATAGAGCTGGCAGTATTCATTTACTACGTCCTTGAACTCTATTTTATCCGCAACCGCGTGAATCCATTGTCTGTCGAAGCAGCCCTGGCCAGCCATGTAAAGTATCTCCGCTACATCCTTCACATTCACAACAGGTATACCCTCTAGGATGGGTAAAATGTGAAGTTTGCTCAGGGCTCTCATAATTCTCCATTCTACGTGGGGTGACTTGGGGCCGAATATCAAGCCAGGTCTTATAATCGACCATTTTTTAAGGCCGGATTCTAATAGGATGATTTCGCCTGCAGCCTTGGTCTCGGCATGAATTGTGGTGAAGCTTGCTTCTCTGCTAGGCGGTGCATCGTCCTCGGTAATGGTTGAACCCGCTGGTTTATCGGCGATATCGGCGGCGACAGCAATACTACTGGTGTAGACTACTCGTGCTGAGGTCTTGAGTGCAGCCTCTATTTCTACATCCAGTAGTTTGGCGTGTGACTCGTATTGTACCTTGTAGGGTCCCCCGGGTTTTCCAGCGAGGTGGTATATCACCAGTGGATCCGTTTCGATCAACAGTTCCCGGTTAATATGGTCACCCGCATCCACTATCTCGATATCATTGCTTTGCAACTGGTGGAGGAGATCCCCGCGCTTCTGGATGCTTCGTCTCCTTGCAATCACTGTAACCCTATAGCCTTGTTTCCTGAGTCTCATGGCTAGGTGGTAACCTACGAAGCCTAAGCCGCCTACCAGTACGTGGGAGGGAGCTCTATTCAACTATTCCGGACCCCCTAAGCATTAACCCTTCAATTATTTGACATTACATGTGGCGGGATGACCTTTAGCAAACCGGGGCTGAGCCGTTTGGCGATGGCCTTAGGCTCTCGCGGGACCGCCAATCGGTTTCCACTCGATATAGTCCTTAACTACCTTTGATCCATCCCGTATTTTCCGTAGCGCTGTGAATGTACTTACCTCAACTACTCCTTCAAGGTTCATGAGGTCGTCGATTGCTTTCGCGGCTTCAGTGAATGTGGGCGCCATTATCTTTACTAGGAAGTGGTAGTGGCCAGTAATTTCGTAGACTTCGGATATGAATCTTAGTTTTCTTAACTGCCTCCTTATTCTTCTTATTTCTCTTGCTTCAACCCTCATTAGTGCAAATATTGTAGCTGTTAGACCGAGTCTCTCTGGATTAACCTTTATCGTGTACCCTTCTAGAACTCCATCCTGTGTGAGCTTCTTCACTCTTAGATAGACAGT
>JAADGB010000115.1:4030-5891 GCA_013152575.1 Thermoproteota archaeon
CCTAGTTCCCTCGCTATCCTACGCCATGCTATCCTTGAATCATCCTCAAGTAGTCTCAGTAAAGCCAAGTCTCTTTCATCTATGCTCATGACGTATACCAGCCTCACATAATGTTATAATAGTCCAAGTATTTTTGCTAGAAGGCTTGGCTTATTTATCAGAGCTTTGGCAAGCTCTAACCTGTTTATCTCTCCTAATGCTATCATGGCGTGAACGCTAGGCGGTATACTCTTAAGTAACTCTGCTCTGCGGGCTGGTTTCATCTTTTTGACACGTTCCAGGATTTTCCTTTGTAGGTTGACAGACTTGGTCATAGGCATTTTCTGGAGACTTTCAGTTACTTTACCGCCATTTAGTAAAGCTTGTGCAGCCGTGTGACCCGAGATCATGCTGGGCCTGATTCCTTCACCGGTTAATGGCAGAACATATCCAGCTGTCTCGCCTATTGCGGGGAGGTTATCGATTAGCTTAAGCCTGACACCTCCAACGGCTATCTGTGCGCCTTCGTGTCGAAGTATCTTGCTACCATTTACATACTCGTTCTCCTTCATAAACTTGTCCAGCCTCGATTTGAGCTCTGCGAAGTCGGCGTAGCCTCCTACTCCCACATCTGCTTCATCGCTATGGCTAGGGAAGATATAGTAGTACCCAATCAGTTCAGTATCGAAGTAGATGATGAGTTTATCCATGTCTTCGAATGACCGGTTCTTGACTCTATACTGGAAAGCATTGATTTTTTCATCATTATAGTATCCGTGTCCTGCAGCGAATAGGCCCCGGTTTACTTCTACGTAGTTTCCGCCGATTCTGACATGTTTCTTGCCTATTTTATAGTAGGCTTTTTTGACTAATTCTGCGCCTGAATCTGTTATAAGTGCTTCTAACATGACACTTTTATCAACGATAACGCCGGATAGACCTTCCTCGACATCGAATACTCTTTCCCCATCGACATAGAGGGTAGCGCCCCGGATTTCCCTCAGAATTGACTCTTTCGGTATCGGGAATGGTAGGTGGCCTATATTCGGTATTCCTCTTCCACAGGGTTTTAGGCCAAGTCGTGGGGCTGAATCATAGACGGTTACTTTATAGCCTGCTCTAGATAAGGTGTAGGCTGCCGCTGCACCAGCAGGGCCTCCACCGATGATGGCGTATTCTGGTTTTTTGCTCAATCTCTTCCCCTTAACCCCCATGATATCCGTGGGGGGTATAAACGTGAGCATGTATATATTTGTTATTCATATTATATTTTTATATATTGGGTATAATTGGTCCGTTAGGGACAAAAATTATCTAGTGTGGGCTATGCTATCTCTAGATTAAGGGAGCGGATGAAGACACTTGCCCCCACCAGATCTGTGAAGAGATTACCGCGAAAAGACGCTCCCCTCATATACCGTCTCAGATAAAACAATGACCGGGAAGGGTGAGTATCATGCTCAAAGACACCTTGAAACGAATAGGGTTTGAAACAACGCAGAAGGAAGTATACCACAGTACGCTAACAGGAGGGAAAACACGCGAGACACGCCTAGTTGCCTATTCAATAGAGAGAAACATAAAAGTGACGTACTCAGAGTTCAGCGATGGAAAAAAGAAGCTATCAATACTAATACAGGGCTCCAGCGCAACTAAGGATAAGGAAGAGAAGCTAGCAAATGCTGGCTGGAAGGTCGATCTAGAAGAGGGAGAACGCCTCTACGCGGTAATAGAAGTAAAAGACCAGAGCCATGCAGAGGAGATAATAAATGAAGTATTCAAAAACAATCGTTCCTGATTGGACAGTATATTCGTCCCTTAATCCCAAGGAAACTATAAGGATTCCAGGCCTCCAGCAGATTCTACTTCTAAACGGAATAAG
>JAADGB010000116.1:0-2713 GCA_013152575.1 Thermoproteota archaeon
AAATACCTTCTAACTAGGAAAAAGAATCCCTAGATATTCGCTCTTCTTGAGAAATTATATATCGATATGCCGACCAATTTATCGCCCTTGAGGCTCAACACTATATCGTTTTCTAACATGATACTCTCATCGGGCTCTTCGTCTCCAAATATCAAGTATAGTATATCGTTTTGCTTGTCATACTCTATCCACATCTTAGTAAGGTCTCCAACCCTAAGCTCTTTCAACTTGTTAAGTGCTTCCTCGTATTCCCTGGCCCTCTCATCCTCCATCAATACTCCACCTGTTACTTGATTAGTCGAATCCCGGCTTTCTTACATTTACTACATCCTTATTTACAAGCGTTGGTGGGACCTCTCCCTTTAGGAATGCTATAAGGTTCTCTGCAACTAGCATCGCCATCTTGGTCCTAGTCTCCGTTGTCGCACTTGCAGCGTGTGGTGCGAGTACAACGTTGTCGAGCTTTGTTAACGGGTGATCTGGTGGTAGTGGCTCCTCCTCGAAGACGTCCAACGCTGCGCCAGCTATCCATTTCTCCTTCAACGCCTTTACTAGAGCCTCAGTATCTACGACTTTACCTCTTGCTGTGTTTATTAGGTAGGCTGTTGGCTTCATCATCTTCAGCTCTCTCTCGCCTATCAGGTGGTATGTCTCCTTGGTTAGTGGTACGTGTATGCTTACGATATCCGATTCCTTGAGTAGGGTCTCGAGGGGGACGTATTCGGCGCCTAGCTTCTCTTCCATCTCAGGAGGGAGCCTGTAGGCGTCATAGTATAGTATCTTCATTTTGAACCCTTTCGCTCTCTCTGCCACGGCACGGCCGATTCTACCCATTCCTATTATTCCCAGCGTCTTGCCGTTAACCTCGAATCCAAGCATCATGAGAGGATGCCATCCCGTCTTCTTATTGTACCATTCACCACTCCTCACGAATGCGTCTGCCTCAACTATGCGGCGTGTTATCGCTAGTATCAGGCCCCATGTGAAGTCGGCTACAGCCTCCGTTAGTACTCCAGGAGTGTTGGTGACATACACCCCATACTTTGTTGCACAATCTAGGTCGATGTTATCGAATCCAACCGCGTACTGCGCGACTATTCTGAGCTTCGGTTGGCTCTCTTTTAGAAGGTTGCAGTCGATCTTATCTGTTAGGAGTGTTACTAGTGCATCGTACTCTTTGGCTTTCGATAGTAGGACTTCGTATGGTGGAGGCGTATATTCTGGCCATAGGTCTACTTCGTAGTATTCGCTTATCTTGTCTAGGCCTGGCTGGGGGATTTGTCTTGTAACAAAAACCCGTGGGCGTTTACTCATAATATACACCGATTCTGTAATAGCCCCCCTTTGACAATATAATAATGATGGTGAGACCTTGAAAATTGGAGTAATCAGTGATACTCATGATAATCTTGTAAACGTGAGGAAGGCTGCCGAGATCTTTAATTCCGAAAAAGTAGAGCTAATAATTCATCTAGGAGACATAATCGCACCATTCACACTAGCAGAACTAGCCTCACGAACCACTGCAAAGATAGAGGCAATATATGGCAACAACTGCGGTGAGAAGCTCGGCCTCAAGAGGATTGCCGAGGCATACGGTGTCGGGATAAGAGAGCCACCGTACACACTCGAGGTCGATAACAAGAAGTTCCTACTCGTACATGGCTACGGCTCACCAGACAATACTGTCGCCGTTGTCCGAGCACTCGCCGATTCTGGCAAATGGGACGCAATCCTCTACGGTCACACCCATAACGCGGATATATCATACAAGAAGGGGATACTCATACTAAATCCCGGAGACGGTGGAGGATGGCTGAATAAGCCTAGTATCGCGATAATTGACAGTGGATCACTAAAGGCGAAGCTGGTATGGATAAAGTAGACATAACTGGCTTCTCTGCATTATTCAAAAGCCTGGCTCGTGATAGGAGGGAGCATGTTGGGTTAATGTTTGGCAGAGCTGGTCGTGTACTTGTCTATTCGCCGTTAAAGAATGAAGCCAGAGAAGACCATCTATTCACAGGGGACCCTTGGGATACTGTGATCGCCTTCACTTCAACAGAGAGGTATGGGTTGGAACTAGTAGGAGTGTTCCACACCCACCCTTGTGGCACGCCAAGACCCAGCGGGTATGATATTGAGGGAATGAGGCGATGGCCATATATATGGGTGATAGCATCGCCCTATGGAATCAAGGCATGGAAATACACGGATAAGGGGATAGTAGAGATAGGTGTAGTGGCTTGAATATATCTACGAGTCCAAGGAGAAAAAGTAGAAAGCCAATAGTGGGGACAGGTAGCATTATCGCAGCCTTTGTATTAGCATACATAGTGTTGAGAGCAACAAGCTCGCCCCTACTTGCAGCTATGGCGGCTGGTGTGCCAACCTACATCGCCCCAGTATACTATGCCTGGAAAAGGGATCCATTCAAGGCATACGCGTCAGCTGTATTGGCTTCTATGATATCTGGCGCTATAGCATGGGTTGTTTTCTCGATAGAAGGAATCAGCGAGGAGCTGAGTATAGACTCCTTTACAGGCTTCCTCTCGGGTCTTTTTAGCGCTGGATTCCTATCGCATTTAGTAGCCAGCGCCTATTTCGTTAAGTTACTCGATTCCGTGTCTGTAGCGTCACCTAGCTATCCGGCCCTCGCGGCTTCATTCCTCGCAATAGCAAGTTCCACTGCATTAGGCTTAGCCCTTGTCTT
>JAADGB010000116.1:2743-5287 GCA_013152575.1 Thermoproteota archaeon
TGAGTCCAAGTGTTCTGTTCATCGCGGTAGCCAGCTTATCCTTCCTTGTTATCTCCATTATTGCAGGTTAGAATAGGGTTTTGGATACTCCGTAGACGACTAGGACTAACCCGGCTATTATGTACAGGGCTGATAGGAATGCTATGATTGTCTCTAGCGTGGTGGCTTTTTGATACGAGGTGTAGGGGGCCTCGGGTCCCGTGGATGCATAAATGTCCTTCACTGTATCGACGAGTAAGATATAGTCGGGCGAGCTGGTAGTGTTCGTATAGCCTAGTAGTCTATGAGACTCTATTCTCATTAGGAGGCCGCTCGACTTGTCGAAGTAATAGGTTGTGAACTCATAGTAGTAGGATCCCTGGTCTTGGCCTGGCACGATCCTTGGTTGGAGGTTTACCTGGTATGCCTGTGCTGGTCCTAGGCCTGTAACGGCGCCGCTTGACTGGCCATATAGGGCTAGGAGGTCTGTGCTGGCTATCAATACACTAGTTAATCTGTCGAGGCTAACGTTGTACTGGTTGGGAACAGGGGAGTTGCTTGTCTTTAGGATTACATTGGCATAGTTATCGTTGCAAGCATCGTTTAACACGTGGATCTCCCATGTGAAATTGCCTAGTTGCTTAATTGTTCCATTCTGGTAGTGGGCTATCGCTTTCCCCTCGCCTAGTGCTCCAATGAAGGAGGGGGATATACCGAATGTTGTCCCGTTGCATTCGACTGGCTCCCTGTTGAACGGCTCTGCTAGTTTGGGTGTGTATGTTTGGTAGAACCAAGCGCCGACTATTATGAGGAGGATGCCGACGACGATGATATATGCGTTTTTCGCGTCAATAGGCACAATCACCCACCGTTGAACACCTTTGTTGAGGAGTTGAGATAATTAATTTGAGTCATCACATTATTCTCTGTAGGCTCATCAGCGATATTACTAATAGTAGCGTACCGCTTCCAACAGCGACTGTGGTTATGGTTGCTGTCTTCTCACTCATAAACTTCTGTAATAGTTCCTTCAACACGTAGGCTCCGTCTGCGAATATTGAGCCGCCTGGCAATGGTAGGACTAGTGGTGCGGCGTTGATTATTGCGAGGCTTATATTTATCAGGAATAAGAAGTTGACTAGTATCCCTAACTCCTTGCTGGGCCAGTAAGCGTTTTCCAGAGTTATACCTATCCTCCCCCTTGCACATTTGTCCGCTGTCTCGTTTCCAGGCCTGTGAACGATTATCGTACTCGTTACACCATCCTTCTCGACTAGGAATTCTATTGTGACTGTTTTCGTCGGGTCCTGTACTCCCATTGATTCTAGTATATCGATTACGTCGCCTACGTTCTCGACTTTAGTCCCGTTGATTGATATTATCTTCATGCCTGGCTCTAACCCTGCAAGCTCAGCTGGCGCCACCCCCGAGATTACTGCACCTGATACCATTGCTCCGGCAAGGAATAGTGCTATTATCGCGAGTATAGTATTTGCTCCCACGCCAGCCGAGAAGACTAGTAGTTTCTTCTTTGTTGGCGCCTTCTCTAACTCTTCCTCGTCTGGTTCAACGAAGGCTCCCGGAATGAAGAGGAAGAAGGCGATTCCTGCATCCTTAATCTTCAGTCCTACTGCTCTTGCAACGTAGGCGTGGGCCATCTCGTGAACGAGAGCCGCTATCCCTAGGGTGATTAGTATGTATATTGTTGCCTCGAGTGACATTGTTACTCCTGGAATGAATGGCACGAATCCTACAACGCTGCTGGTGCATGGTGGTGGATTAATGTATCTTAGGATGAATAGATTGAACGTGTAGTAGTAGAATGCCACTCCGGCGAGTATGAGGGTGAATAAGCTTATCCATCCAAATAGTCTCCATAGGCGTGCCTTGACTCCCTCCTCCATGGGTTCCAGGCTGAGTCCAGCCCGGGCGATAATGTATCCGAGGTGTACCTCTACCTTTCCCTTCTTGTCCCTGTATAGTGCGTAGACTACTATCCAGAATATCGCAAGGGCGGTGATGAATATTGCCACGTTGATGTCCAATCCCAGGCCTCCCCCATTCGTCCAATACTAGGCTGAACAACTAGATGGTTAAAGAGTGAATGGTTTATACAAGTTTAACTATTCGATTACACTCTTCAATCCATATCTCTCCATGGACTTCGGGTAGGAGAGAGTATACCTCCTCGCTCGCCATTTCAACGGCATCCTCAAGGGGGTAGCCTTCGAGTAGATGGTAGAGGAGGGCGGCAGTGAACCCGTCTCCAGCCCCGGTAGGGTCCCTCAACACTCCCCCACGGGGCATCATCTTATGGTACACTCTACCCCATTTCTCAAGCCTGATCTCGCCTGGCCCATCGGTTATCACAGTATAGTGTACAGGGAAGCCCCCATCTATCTCATCACTACTACCATGCACGATATGGATAGCTCCTCTACCAGACACTGGGTCCAGGCCTATGCGAACATAACCCTGCACGTCAAGTGCCGTTAGCCTTGAATGCATAGCTATTAGCGGCTGGAGGGACCCCCATTCCTCGCCATAAATGGGGCTTAGGAGGAG
>JAADGB010000117.1 GCA_013152575.1 Thermoproteota archaeon
GAGGAGAGAGATAGAAACATAATAAATCTTATACATTGCAAAATATTTAAAAAATGTAGAAATCTCGAAACTCTGCTTAGGAAACTCTAAGTTGTCTTTTTGTTTAGAATCTACACTTATACCTGTTGGTGGTTTGTGGTGAGGGTTGTTTATGTTGTGTTGGATGGTGCTGGGGATGGTTTTGGTGTTGATAGGAAGAGTCTTGTTTTGGCTGATAAGCCTGGGTTAGATGGTTTGGCTAGGAGTAGTGTTTGTGGGCTTGTTTATACTGTTGGGCGTGGTGTTGCTCCTGAGAGTGATGTTGCGGTTTTGAGCTTGTTGGGTTATGATCCTGACAGGTATTATACTGGTCGCGGGCCGTTGGAGGCGCTTGGCGCCGGTATAGAGTTTAGGAGTGGGCAGTTGGCTTTGAGGGCCAACTATGCCACCATAGATCCGGGATCGTTGAGGATTATTGATAGGAGGGCTGGGAGGAGTGTCTCGACCCGTGAGGCGAGGATTCTCGCCGAGGCCCTAGACGGGATGGAGCTAGACGGGGGCCGGGCCACCGCATTGTTCAGGGCGACGATAGGCCATAGAGGAGTACTAGTCATAAGGCATAGGGACATCCCCCTGTCAGCGGATATCACTAACACCGACCCGGCATACGAGCGCGTGGGGAGGATAAGCCACGCGAGGAGCAGCTACGAGCCAATCCTACAGGAGGCAAAGCCCCTAACAGACAGCGTAGGCGCGAGGAAGGCGGCTGAACTAGTAAACGAGTTCACCCGGAAAGCCATCGAGATACTCGACAAACACCCAGTCAACGAGGAGAGGAGGAGGAAAGGCCTACTACCAGCAAACGCCGTCCTACTCAGAGACGCTGGCGACAGGCTCCCCGAAGCGGAGCCCTTCCAGGAAAAGTATGGGTTAAGGATGGCTAGCATAGTGGAGATGGTTGTAGAGAGGGGGATAGCACTAGCCCTAGGACTAATCGATATACCACTGGGAGTAGACCCGCAGACCATCGATAGACCAACCCTGCTGAGAAAGGAGGCTGAACTAGCACTCCAGGCCATCGAGAAGTACGATGGAGTATACGTCCACCTCAAAGGGCCAGACGAGCCGGGCCACGACGGAGACCTCGAGGGGAAGATAAAGGCGATAGAAGACATAGACAAGTACTTCATACAGCCACTCCTAGACAGGATAGACAGGGAAGAAGTACTATTCATAGTGACAAGCGACCACGCAACACCATGGCACATGAAATCCCACAGCGACGAGCCAGTACCACTAATGTTCTCCCACCCACGATTCAACACGGGCCACGACTCATTCAACGAGGAAACCTGCAAGAACGGAGAACTGGGAGTGCTGGAGAAGGGGTCCCTCATAATACCAACAGCGCTCAACTACCTCAGGAAACTACAAGGATAACCCGAAAACACTAGCGATAATCTCCCTCAACACCCCACCATACACTCTACCCTCAAGCATCCTCCCAATACTCCTCAACATGTTAGACTCTATCTCAGACACCCTCTCAAACCCTAAACGCCTATACCACCCAGCCTTCAGGGCGGTGGCTAACAGCTCCGACAACCGGGCGATGAAAGCCTCATCCGACCCAGACTCCTCGAACTCCCTTATCAAATCCTTAACCAGGCCATGGACTGGGAGGCTGGAGACAGCGTTCATCTCAGCCTCACGCTTAGCCTCACCTATCCCCGCAGTACGCGGTATATCGCCTATAACGGCCTCACCAAGATCATGGACGAGCGCCATAACAGCCGCCTTGAACGGGTCAACCATGTATCCGGCATCGCGGAGCCTGAGAGCTAACTCCAACGCAATAATAGACGCGTGGAAGGAATGCTCAGCCACAGTCTCCGCAAGCCCGTTGGGGACCCCTCTAAGCATCCAACCAGTCCTAGACAGCGATGATAACGCCTCAACCATCTCCTCTAAACGCTCCAACACCGCCACCCACTAATACGCTAGACTGTAAAACTTAATACTCTCGAGCTTTAACGGCTCCCTCAAACCCCTACCCCTAGCCTTCAGCAAAGCCTCCTTAACCCTGAAGAAATCATCCTCGGTGACAAACCCTAACCTATACATAACGAATGCACAGGAAGACGTGGCAACAGCCTCGAACAATCCGCCCTCAACCAGTAGGTCAAGGCCCGACTCCAAATCCTTCAAAGACAACATACAGGAACCCTCTGGATGAGTATGTATGCTCCCAGTAGCCTTAACGAAAGGGAGAGAAACACGGAGGAACTCGCCCTCGAAGAACGCCACCCTCCCATCATCCAGGTAGAGCCCCATATACTCGATACCATTCCTAGTCGTCTCAAAAGCCAACTGCTTAAACTCGATAGAGTCAGCCCTCAAAATAATCCCCGGCACAGCCTCATACAGGGAAGACAGTGAAACACCCCAAAGCTCCCTAACAGGCGTCAGCCTAACCACAAGCCTCCTATCACCAAGAGAAAACTCCTCCTCATACTCCCCCAAGCCACCCTGGCTATGGGAAACCCTCACCTCCAAGAGACCCGACTCCACCCTATCCAACACCCATGAAGGGTCGAGCAACTCCTCCTGCACAACATACTCCAGGGGTGAGACATCGATCTCACCAGACAACCCCTCAATAATATCAATCACACGATAATAGGCGGCTAGGAGCAGGGACCCCCTAGTAACCTTAATCCACTGCCTCTTCAACCCAAGATACACCTGCTAAAAATACCCTCAACACACCACGATTAAACCCGAGTATACACCACAGGCTTAACTGCGTGATGGTGAGACACGGTTGAAGAACAAGTACATCGAAGCAGTCATCGCATTAATAGACGAGATAGCCGTGATAACAATCCTACTATACACAATACTCTACCTACTCCACAGATCAGGCTACATAAGCCTAGAATGGATAATCTTCATCTCAATAATATTCGCCGCAATAGTGGGAGGAATAACCTACAGGGTCGCAAGAATCCAAGCCTCAGAGGCTAAGGTAGGGCCAGAATCCCTGATAGGCGTGAAGGGAGAAGTCATAGAGGACCTAGACCCTGAGGGAAAAGTACTCGTAGAGGGAGAAATATGGACTGCCATATCACAGAGTGGAGAAGTGATTAGGAGGGGAGAAAAGATACGTGTCACCTCCTATAAGGGCCTCACACTAATCGTAGAGAAGGTGCCCAGGGAGCGATGACATGTCCATGCGAGGATAAGGAAGGAATAGACCTAGTAGTCTGCATCTCTCCTCCCCCAGGAGAGCATGAGATCGACATACCCATATCCAGGAACAGGAGCATAATCATCAATAGTAACGGGATATTCATCAGGCAAGTGATACTTGAAGACACACTCCCATTCACAAGAACAGTCACGAAACAAGTAGACCCAGAATTCCTCCAAAGAATAGCAATCCAGGCTGATGAGAAGAGCCTAGCCTGCCAGGCGGCAAAGTCGCTGGTAGAGGCGGCCCGGGGAGGGTCCCTCGTAGCAGGAGAGAAATTAGATGAGTGTAGGGGCCTCGTGGAAAAAATACTGGCAGAGTGCTAGCCCTTAATGTACTCTCTCCCAATAACCTCCCTAGCAATAATGTACCTCATAATGTTCTGGGCTCCCTCCGCTCCAACCAGGTATGATAGGACTCCCAGGAAGCCCCTCGCCACATTAGTCTCCTTCACATAGCTGTTAGCGCCATAAGTCACCATCAACGTCTCGAACGCCTTGAACCCTGTCTTCACAGCCTTCAACTTGGCCGAGGCAGAGTAGAAGCTAAGATCCTTCGGCTTCAGCCCAGGCTCCTTCTTAATGTAGATCCTGTCAGCCATCCAAGCCGCCTCATACACCAAGAGGCGAGCGGCCTCCAACTCCATCGCTATCTCTGCTATAGGGAAGCTTACCCCCTGGAACGATGATATAGGCCTACCACCGAACAACTCCCTGCCACGCGCCCATTCAACCATCCTCTCCAACGCCCACCTAGACGCTCCAATGTTGGCGGCAGCGACAAGTATCCTTGCGAGGGTGAAGCCCTCCATAGCATAGTAGAAGCCCCTATTCTCCTCTCCAATCAAATACTTCCCGGGAACCTCGACGTCCTTGAAAGTGAGCATCCCCGTCGATATACCATGCCTCCCAATCGTGTTCAGAATAGAGTACTCGAAGCCCTCGGGGACCTCGCCATTCTTATTCCCAATGAAGGCGAAGGCAGATATCCCCTTGTGCTTCGCCTCATCGGGACCAGTACGGGTTATGAGGTACCAGGATCCAAGCTCTAACTGCTTCATAGCCTCCCTTACTCCGCTGATGAATATCTTCTCACCATTTACGACGTAGCTGTCTCCCTTCTTCACAGCCCTCGTACGGGTCCCTGCAACATCACTCCCACCGTGAGGCTCTGTCGAGGCGATGCCGAAGAAGCCCCTACCCCTACCAACCAGGGGTAGGATCTCGCTCTTCGCCTCCTCGTTACCATAGAGGTAGAGTATGTATGGCCATGCATTGTTGAGTAGAGTGAACACGGCGACGGCAACCGATGGGTCGTGATAAGCTATCTCCTCAACAGCGATGGCCGCAGATGTGAAGTCTCCTCCCTGACCACCATACTCCTCGGGGACAGGGATGGCGAATAGACCCTGCTCACCCATCTTATGTATAAGCTCCGTGGGGATCCAGTGCTCCTCATCTATTTTATCCCAGAGAGGCTGAAGCTCCTTGGCCAGGAACTCTCGGACAGCCTCCCTGAAGATCTTCTGATCCTCACTGAACTCAAAATGCACGCATCCTACACCCCATATTCCTCAATTCGAAGATGTCGTTTGGATTGGTATAAAGGTGGGAATGATCAGGGATACATATCCGGGCCCAGTTATCTATAAGCACCTCTAGGAAGCACCATGTACCCCCTTGGAGGATAGGTTTCCATGGCTGGCGAAGGCCTCCTTGACATACACGTAGAGCGTAGGGAAACCCTGGAGTTCCCACTCACCACGCCCTCCAACTACTACATCGTGAGGTATAGGGACGTAAAGATCCTGGTAGATGCGGGTGCACGGAAACTAGACAAGAACCTGGGAGAAGAGGTGGCAGCCGTAATCCTAACACACTGGCACTGGGACCACACATATGGCATAACAGGACTGGAAGAGCCGGTAGTCTGCACAGGCCCGGAGACGGGAGAAATACTATCATCGCTAGACACGATAGTAAGCAACGTATACAAGCCCCTGGAAGCAATGGGGTTGAAAGTAGAGGAGCTAGGCGGCCCCGTGGGACACTTCTTCAACATGATCAAAAACCTATACTCGGAGATCGTCGAGGCATACAATTCCGGGAAGAAACACGGGATCACCAACTGCCCCGGCGTCAAGACTGTAGAAGCGTTCCCATGCCCAGGCCACAATGACGATCACCAGTGCATAAGGCTGGGCAACTATATCTTCGTAGGCGACAATGTAACCATAGGAGAATCGCCTACAACTATAAACTACAGGGACTACCTAGTCACCATCCACAAGATACTAGCCAGCGAGTGGCAGTACCTGGCCCCAGGCCATGGAAGGATAATGGATAGGCCCGCCATGCTCGAATACTTCAACAACGTAGTGGACAGGAAGAATAGGAAGATGATAAAGGTCCTCTCACTAGTCTCCAAGGGCGTAGACAACTTCAACAAACTGTTAAAGCAAGTATACGGCGTAGACCCAGTACCCCAATCCTACGTTCAGGCTAGGACCCTGATAGGCTACCTGAGACTATTAGAGGACTACGGGGTAATCGAGATAGACTATGATAAGGGACCCTGGCAGGTAAACTATATGGGAGAGTAGGAGTCTACCTCCTTCTCCTACTGAGACGGCGCGCCTCTCTCTCAGTCTCCCTCAATATCAGTATGTCTCCCAGCCTGACGGCCCCCATCACGTTCCTAGTAATGATACGTCCCTTATCCCTTCCCTCGAGTATCCTAACCCTGACCTGCGTGACCTCTCCAGCCACACCTGTCCTACCGATTATCTGGATGACCTCGGCCGGGTAACCGATCTCCTCGATTATGTTCGTCTTCTCCTCAGACATCCAACCGCACCCGCAGTCACATACCTGTCGGATAGGGCTTAAAGGTATTAATTCCTCCCCCTACCGGTGTTCAGCTAGGTGTAGATAGAGTGCCGAAGCTGAGGACATGCGACTATTGCGGGCGCTCGATAGAGCCAGGGACAGGTATAATGTTCGTCACCAGGAGAGGCCAAGTACTATGGTTCTGCAGCAGCAAGTGCTACAAGAACTTCCTCAAGCTAAGGAGGAGGCCAGACAGGCTAGCGTGGATTAAGAAGATGAAGAAGAAGCTAGCCTAGGAGGCCAGGGAACCCCTAATATACCAGCCACCATGCGGTTCTAAACGGTGATATGGAATGGCGGTGGAGAAGACCCTCGTACTCGTGAAACCAGACGGCGTCAAGAGGGGTCTAATCGGAGAGGTCATCTCGAGGTTCGAGAGAAAGGGATTGAAGATAAGGGCATTGAAGATGATATGGATGACGAGGAGCCAGGCCGAGGAATTCTACAGCGTCCACAGAGACAAGCCATTCTACAATGACCTAGTAGAATTCATAACGAGCGGGCCGATAGTAGCCATGGTCCTCGAGGGAGACGAAGCGATAAGCGTTGTAAGGCTAATGATCGGTGCAACCGATGGGAGAAAAGCCGCTCCTGGAACAATTAGGGGCGACTTCGCACTCTCGATCCAGAACAACATAGTCCATGCAAGCGACAGCCCGGAGAGCTTCGAGCGAGAATTCAAAGTTGTGTTTAGTGAGGAGGAGGTTGTGCCGGAGTACTAGGCCTTCATACTCTTCAGCTTCATGAGTACTCCGGCGTAACCTATATCTCCCTGCCTCCTCTTTATCTCGGCTATCTCCTTCAACACGTCTAGCTCATCCTTGCTCAATAGATCCTTGAACTCGACAACCAGCTTCCTAGCATGCTCCGCTGGCACGTTAGTGTAGAGTATATCGCCCTCGTCAACATGCCTCCCTATCAGTATACGTCCCTGGATCGATACAGCAACCTCCATTCCAAGCCTAGCCTCTGGGAGGCTCCTATCCCTATCACGTATAGCTAGGATCCTGCCAAGCGGCCTTCCATCCTCGTCCATCACCGGGTATCCTGGACGGATCACGCCGCCCTCAACCTTTATGCCGACGATCGCCGGGTCACTCCTCCTAAAGATGAATCCTGGAAGAATGCGGAACTTCCCAGGCCTTACCAGCTCGGAGAGCTTCCTCATCCTCTCCCTCTGCTTCTCCTCCTCAACCCACTTCTCATAATCCTCGAGTAGCCTGTAGATGACGTTGTCCTGGAAGATCTTCACACCCAGCCTCTTAGCCTCCTCCTCGGCCTCCGGGTGGATCTTGACGTTGAAAGCGATTATCACGCCGAGATACGGGTCCTCCTTCTTAGTGATAGACGCATCGATAACATCAACCTTGGAAACCGGTCCTATATCAGCGATCCTCACTGGTATGTTACTCCTCTTCAACGCGGCGACAAGTGCCTCAAGGGTCCCTAGGGTATCAGCCTTCACCACGACGCCAACCTTATCCGTCCTAATCCTAATCTCCTCGAGCTCCTTCTTGACCTCCTTCATAAGCCTCTCAACATCCTCCTCGCTAGCCGCTACATAGATGGGTGAACCAGCCAACGCCTCATCAAGTCCTGGAGCAGCTATCCTCACGCCAGCCGCAGCATATACGGCGTCTACATTAACGAACCTCGCCTCACGAGACCTCAAGTCCTGCAGGGGCCTCGGCATAAGTAGGGCCCTTACATTGGTCTTGATCGGGCCATTCTTCCCACCCAGAACTATAGTATCGCCTACACGAATCACTCCATCATAGATGACTACATCAATCGCCGTACCCAGCCCCGGATGCTCCTTGACCTCCAGTATCACACCCTTAGCGGGTCCCTCAGCATACCTCAACCTCTTCTTCAAATACTGCTGGGTGAGGCCTGCGAGCACAGCTAGGAGCTCGGGGACCCCCTCGCCGGTCCTCGCGGAGACTGGCACTATTGCTATCGCCTTAGTGAAGTCCTTTATCCTGGTGAAAAGCTCGGCTGGGAGACCCAGCTCGTAGAGCTTACCCACTATCTCATAGACTTTCTGCTCCAGCAGCGCCTGTACCTCGGGTGACTGCTTCCTTATAGTGAATATGAAGGGCTCGTCGGGGTTAGGCTTCCACCCCGGTATCCTGTCGATCTTGTTAGCCGCAACTAGGAAGGGGACCCTCCTCTCCTTCAACAGCTCCACGGCCTCATACGTCTGCGGCTGGAACCCCTCCATGATATCGATCACAACTATGGCGAAGTCGGCTACGCTGCCACCCCTCCTCCTAAGGTTGGAGAACAGCTCGTGGCCCGGAGTGTCTATGAAGAGGAGTCCTGGAATCACCAGCTTCACAGGTATAACCTTCTTGAGGGGCTCCGCAATCCTCTCAATAACCTCTGCTGGGACGAAGCTAGCGCCTATGTGCTGCGTTATCCCTCCAGCCTCCTTAGCCGCGACTGCAGTCCTCCTTATCTTATCCAGCAGGCTAGTCTTTCCATGATCCACGTGTCCCAAAACCGTTACTATCGGCTGCCTCAGCCTGGGCTTCTCCCCCTCACCCGAGTTATTCGACACCATTTCAACCTACCAGGAAAGGGTCTATTCGGTAAACGTTATTAGGTGTGTGGTAGAGGCGTCTTTATCAGCGGGCTGGTCGGCGTCCGAGGAGGCCATACGGGCCCCTCGGCAGACCGGCTGGAGGTGTAGTATATGGCAGAGGAGGCACCCCCACTTAGAGTAGTAATCTCGGATCCGAAAGGCGGTAGGAAGATAGTAAAGGTCAAGGTCAAGGGAGTAGAGGACGAGCAGCTAGAATACACTGATGAAATGAGGCGTGAGAAGGAGAAGGGAAGAGTTAGGAAGGAGAGGTCCAAGCTACCACTAGCCAAGCTCAACTCCAAGCTTGCTAAGGAGCTAGAACTAGACGATAAGGTAGGAGTCATAACAATCCGCTTCAAGACAGAGGACGAGAAGATAAACGAGACATTCAAGGTAATCATAGACGACAACGTCCCCGACGGCGAGATACACGTCAACATGGAACACCTAGGCGAGCTCGTTGGAGACCTAGAGAAGGAGGGAGAAGCATTCAGGGCGAAGGCATGGCAGATAGCCATACCCCAGAAACTCGTTGAAAGGCTAGCCGGCCTCGAGATAGGCGACGTGTTCGAAGGCACGATAATCGGCCTACCAGGCGTTAGGCTAAAGATAAGGGGTGGAAGCGACGCCACAGGCTTCCCAATGCATCCAGGAGTACCAGGCTCGGCCAAGAGGAAGATCCTGCTAGCGGGTCCCCCAGGCTTCAAGCCAAGGGAGAAGGGAGAAAGGAGGAGGAAGACAGTAAGGGGGAGAATGATACCAGACCCCAGAGGAGAGAGGAGGAAGACTGTACTAGCCCAGCTGAACGTGGTAATACACTACGAGTAGCCACTAAACTCCTAATATCTCCTAACATCAACATTCTTTCGGGGTGACTCAAGAGAGTTGAGCGGTGAGAATGGAAGGCAACCAGAGGTAAACATTGGCGTTGTCGGACACGTAGATCATGGAAAGACCACCCTAGTCCAAGCCCTCACCGGTATATGGACGATGAGGCACAGCGAGGAGATAAGGAGAGGTATGACCATCAAGCTAGGATACGCTGACGGAGAGATATGGGAATGCCAGGGATGCGGGTTCCCAGAAAAATACTCCCCAGAACCAGTATGCGAGTGCGATCCCAACGCGAGCCCCACCCTGCTGAGAAGGGTCTCCTACGTAGACGCGCCTGGCCACGAGATACTCATGGCAACAATGCTCTCCGGAGCGGCATTGATGGATGGCGCCATACTAGTGGTGGCAGCCAACGAGCCCTGCCCACAGCCCCAGACTAGAGAGCACCTAGTAGCACTCGAGATCATCGGAGTAGACAAGATCATCATAGTCCAGAACAAGGTAGACGTCGTCTCCCCAGAGAGGGCTAAGGAGAGCTATATGGAGATCAAGAAGTTCATCGAGGGAACAATAGCAGAGGATGCGCCAATAATACCGGTTAGCGCGCTGAAGAGGGCCAACGTAGACGCCGTACTAGCAGCTATCCAGGAACGCATACCAACCCCTGAGAGAGAGCTAGACAAGCCCCCATTGATGTTCATTGCAAGGAGCTTCGACGTAAACAAGCCAGGGACCCCGCCAGAACAGCTAGTCGGCGGAGTAATAGGAGGAGGAATACTCCAGGGAGTATTCAGGGTTGGAGACGAGATAGAGATCCTCCCAGGCGTCCCGGTGAGAAAGCCCGGCGGTAGGATAGAGTATGAACCCCTCCACTCGACGATAACAAGCCTAAAATTCGGGAGGATAAGCGTAGATGAAGCCAAGCCCGGAGGACTAGTCGCTATAGGAACAGAGCTCGACCCCTCGGTGACGAAGGCCGACAACCTAGTAGGAAACGCTGTAGGGAAACCAGGGCAGCTACCACCAGTCATGGACTCCATCAGGGTCGAGTACAAGCTACTAGATAGAGTAGTGGGATTGAAGGAAGAGGTCAAAGTAGAGCCACTGAGGAAGGGTGAGATGCTCATGATAACAGTCGGCACGGCAATAACGCTGGGTATACTCCAATCAGTCTCAAAGGACTACTTCGAGGTCAAGCTGAGGAGGCCCGTCGTAGCCTGGGACGGTGCAAGAGTAGCATTCAGCAGGAGGATACATGGAAGATGGAGGCTAATAGGCTGGGGCCACGTCAGAGAATAACCCTGCTAATGGATACAAACATGGTAATAGCACTGGCCACGGGCCTAATAGCCCCCACACACATAATAGAAGCCCTTGAATCCTCCTATTCCATAATAATCCCTCGATCAGTCCTGAGAGAGCTAGAGAAACTAGAGAAAACAGCCCCCAGACCCACTGTATCAAGGGCTGCGAGGCGTACACTAGACTTCCTATCATCGGGGAGAATAGATTATACCGTGGTGGAATCAAGGGTCCCCGACAATGTAGACGATGATATCGTCGCCCTAGCACTCGACCTGAAGGCGAAGGGTGCAAAAGTTGTCGTAGCGACAAGCGACAGGGGCCTGCGGAGGAGGCTGCGGAGCCACGGGGTCCCAACCCTATATTACAGGGAGACCGAGGGCCTCCTAGAAGTAGACTGGCTACCCCCATAACCTTATAAATATCGGTTTAATCGCCTAGAATCATGCTTGATAACGAGCTAGACGGGAGTACGGTTAACGAGGTGGACCAGTTGTACGTCGAGGTAGAAGCGGAAGAATGGATCGGACTACTAACGAGCCCCGGCGAAGACGTCAATAAGGCCGCGCTAGCACACCTACGCGAACAGCTCGAGGGCAAGCTGGACCAGGAGCTGGGAGGCATAATCATAGCAGTACTAGACGCTGAGGTTGTAAGCGAGGGAGTACTCCTACCACTACCAGGGGACCCCCAGATCTACTACGTTGTGAGGTACAAGATGCTGGTATACAAGCCACTACTCCTAGAAGTAATCCGTGGAATAGTGAGGGAGGCGAGGGAGATAGGAATCTTCGTAGACCTAGGACCAATAGACGGCTTCGTATTCAGGAACCAGATCATGGATGAGCCAATCGAATTCCTACCGGAGAGGAGGGCCTTCAAGGGAGTGCAGTCGAATAGGATGGTGGAGATAAACGACGTGGTAAGGGCGAGAATCACCCAGATAGGAAAGGATAGGAGGGGCTACGGTATCAGGGTAGGATTAACGATGAGGCAACCCTACCTCGGGAAAGAGGAATGGATTAAGGGTGGCATGTAGTGGCGAGGGGTAGGGCTCCCAGTAAGAAGCCGAAGCTTAAAGCTTGTAAGAAGTGCGGCGCCCTAGTACAGAATGATGTAAACGTGTGCCCAGTCTGTGGCTCGACGGAGTTCACCACGAACTGGGAGGGAATGGTCATAATAATGGATCCACAGAGCTCCGAGCTGGCAAAGGAGCTATCAATACCCAACCCGGGCATGTTCGCTATCAGAGTAGCTGGTAGAGTAGTGAAGAGAAGGGAGGCATAACTTGCCCATCCCCGCCTTTATCCTCCCCCTCGAGGCCAGGAGGGATTTCTCGAAGCCTAGGGGAGTAGTGTATAGTGGAGATATAACCGGCCTCCTCGAGGATGCCAGGGATCCCCTCTTCTGCATAGGAGACGTGGTCTCCCAATACTGTATGAAGACTAGCAAGGAACACATCGTACTAGTAGTTGACTGGAAAACGCGTAGGCACATGGGCTTCAAGGAGAGGCTACCAGCGGGATACACTGTTAGGAGGGTTAGGAACCCGCCTGGAACTGTTACCTTCGAGGCGATGAGGGAGATCTGCAGGCTCGCCAAGGAGAAGGGGAGGTGGATACTTGTAGTTGATGGTGAAGAGGATATGCTAGCCCTCCCAGCATTAGCCTGTCTACAGGATGGTGGAACAGTCGTCTACGGGGTCCCCTTGAAGGGGGCCACAATCATACATGTAGGGCTTGAGACTAGCCGTGAGGCCCAGGCCAGGTTCCTAGAGTTGAGGCCTGGTTTAGCCCTGTTAGAGTGAAAATATCCTTTTAACCCGTATCTCTATGCTCTAAGCCGGGAGGGATAATACGGGTGTCGAGTATGAGCGAGCAGACAGCAAGGATAGACCTCGGCGATGGGATATGGGCTGAGGTATTAGAGGACAAGTATAACCCCCTCGTTAAGAGGAGGGAGTTAACGCTCCTAATCCACCACGAGTTCAAGTCAACCCCTATGAGGATCAACCTCAGGCTAACAATAGCAGAGAAGTACGGCGTAGACATACAGAGGGTATACGTTAGGAAGATACTATCCGAGTACGGTATAGGCCTGTCGAAAGCCGAGGTACACATCTACGATACAGTGGAGCGCGCCCTAGCCTTCGAGCCACAGTACATAATCGATAGGAACGGGGGCGTGAACCCGTTCGAAGAGGAGGAAGAGTAGCCTCCTATAGGGGTGGATAGTGATGGGTAAGAGGAAGGTTCAGGCCTGGAAGCTCTACGAGGTAGACTATGACAACTGGACGATTAAGAGGAAGAACAAGAAGTGTCCAAGATGCGGTAGCTTCATGGCCCACCACACCAAACCGGTGGAGAGGTGGCACTGTGGCAACTGCGGCTACACCGAGTTCGTCGGACGAAAGAAGTAGAGTGATAGCGCTGGGAATAGAGTCAACCGCCCACACATTCGGCGTCGCGGTAGTCTCCGATAAACACCCCTACATTCTATCCGATGCCAGGGGGCACTACAGGCCTTCTAAGGGCGGCATCCTACCCAGGGAGGTAGCCCAATACTTCTCCCAGGTAGCTGGTAGCGTTGTAAGGGAGGCGTTGAGTAAGGCAGGAGTATCCATGGATGACGTAGACCTCATAGCTGTCGCATTAGGCCCTGGAATGGGCCCTGCTCTAAGGATTGGAGCCACGGTGGCCCGCGCCCTCTCCTCAAAGTACTCCAAACCCCTCTACTCGGTCAACCATGGAGTAGCCCATATAGAGATAGCACGCTTCCTAACGGGGCTGAGGGACCCCCTAGTCATCTACGTATCCGGTGGAACCACAACAATAGCCAGCTACCTGGAGGGCCGCTACAGGGTCTTCGGAGAAACCCTCGATATAGCCCTCGGCAACCTCCAGGACACGTTTGCGAGGGAGATAGGTATAGCACCCCCATACATAGTAGGGGGGAGACATGTAATCGACATATGCGCCGAAGGGGGAAAGTTCATAGAGGAGCTACCATACGTTGTAAAAGGCCAGGACGTATCATACTCCGGCCTTCTAACCGCCGCTGTGAGGCTAGTAAAGAAGGGTTGGAGGAAGGCCGACGTATGCTACACGTTCCGCGAAATAGCCTACTCGAGCGTAGTAGAGGTGGCTGAGAGGGGTCTAGCCCATACTGGGAAGAAGGAGGTTGTACTAACCGGTGGAGTAGCGGCGAGCAAGCTCCTAAACGAGAAGGTGGAGGCAATGGCCAAATCACACAATGCAAGGTTCAAGCCTATACCCCCAAAGTATGCCGGGGATAATGGGGTAATGATAGCCCTCACCGGCATACTGGCGTTTAAGTCAGGGGTCCCTCCCATACCCCCCGAGGAGGCTATTATAAAGCAGAGGTGGAGGCTCGACAGGGTTGATATACCATGGTATCCTATGATCCTAGGAGACTAGCAGGGACCCTGATCGAGGAGACAAGCCTCCTCGCCCGTGGAGCGGAGTCGGAGCTAAGGCTAGGCCTATTCTTCGGGAGGAAGGCCGTCTTCAAGCTGAGGCTCCCCAAGCCTTACATGGATCCAGCACTTGACTCCAAGCTCAGACGGGTTAGGACTATTAGGGAGGCGAAGGTGATAGCGGCCGCCCTTGAGGGAGGGGTCCCTGCACCACGCCTCTACATGATCCTCCCCTCTGCCGGGTTGATCGTGATGGAATACGTTGAGGGACCCCAGTTGAAGGAGGCGTTATGGGAGGGGTCCCTCGATCCTAGGAGGGCTGGCTATGAGGCTGGCGTTATACTGGGTAGGCTCCACTCCCTTGGGATAGTCCACGGGGACCCCACCACGTCTAACTACATCGTCTCCGGGAGGGGGCTAATCCTCATAGACTATGGCCTCTCCGAGTTCTCCGCGAGCATAGAGGATAGGGCTGTGGACGTGCACCTCTTCAAGAGGGCTGTTGAATCGACCCATGCAGGTATAGTAGGCGAGCTATACGGTGGGTTCCTGGACGGGTATAGGGAGAGTATGGGGGACCCTGCTGGAGAGATCCTCGAGAGGGTCGAGGAGATCGAGTTAAGGGGTAGGTATGTGGAGGAGAGGAGGAAGAGTGTCTGGCGAATGTAGACTATACCTTGTAACTGGTAACAAGCACAAGCTCGAGGAGGCAGGGGCGATACTCGAACCCTACGGGATCAAGCTAGAACAGGCTCCCGTGACGGAGAAGCTCGAGATACAGTCAGAGTCGCTAGTAGACATAGCCTTGTATGCGGCGAGAGACGCCTACAGGAGG